>PXDM01000364.1 GCA_003565055.1 Paracoccaceae bacterium | reverse complement strand
GCAGACAGGGCCGTGTCCAGTGTCGCGGTCAGCGCGTCGGTGTCCAGCAACTTCTGCGCCGGAAACACATCCGCCGCGCTATCCGGCAGGACCGGCGTGACCGCGTGGAACCCTTCTGCCGGCCTTATCTTCGGCGCGCTCAGGATCCACCCCCTGCGAAACTGCGCGGCGCGGGGCTCAGCACCGACACCTGCTCGTCGCGGATGGTGGCCACCGCCAGACCGCGCTCATTGCTGCCATCGGAGCGGAAGCGGAACACCCCGGTAACCCCGGCAAAGCCGGAGCCCTGTGTGATCGAGGCAGTCGAGAAAGGCGCGCTCCCGCCGCGCCGCACCAGCGCGCCGACCGCAGCAACAGCATCATACCCCAGCGCTGCGACAGCATTGGGCGTGGACCCATGCGCATCGCTGTAGCGCCGCTCGAACCGCCGGTTCAGCCCCGGGTCAGGCATTGCAAACCAGCCCCCCTCCAGCCCGCTGATCTGCAGGGTCGCGGGCGGAATATCCCAGCGCGTGAGCCCCATATACTGGAACGTGTCGGGCGAGAGATCGTTCTGCGGCAAAAGCTCTGCCAGAAGCGGCAGAGCCCCGGCGGAACTCGCGGTCATGAACAGCGTATCGGCCCCCGATGAGCGGGCCGAAGACGCGATGCGCGGCAGCGCCTGCACGATGCCATCCTGCGAGAAGTCATAGGATTGCGAGGCAACGATACGCGCGGCCGTGCGGTCGGCCGCGCGCTGCATAGCGCGCTGGGCGACTTCGCCGGCTTCATTGCGCTCCGAGATGATCATCACGCGCCCCTTGTCGCGCCCGGCTGCAAAACTCAAGAGCCGCGTGGCGGTGTTCTCGAACATCGGCCCCAGCAGGAACACATTGCCCCCGCCGACATCCGGATTGTTGGAAAAGCTCAGCACATTGATCTGCGCCTGCGCCGCAACCGGGCCCACGGCGCGCGCCTCATCCGCGAAAAGCGGCCCGAGGATTATCCGCGCCCCGTCATTGATCGCCTCTGCCGTCAGCGCGGCCGCGCGCTGCGCATTTCCCCCAGTCTGGTAGAAACGCAGATCGAGCTCTACCCCCTGCAGATCGGCCCGCGCCATGCGCGCGGCGTTTTCGAGATTGCGCGCCAATGTATTGCGGTCTTCATCTCCGCCACCACCGGGCAAAAGCATGGCGACCGTGACCGGGCGCGACGGATCGACGGCGCGACGATCGGCACCGACCCCGGCCATTTGCGGCATGTCACAGGCCGCGACCAGCGCCGAGGCACCGACCGACAGCAAAAGCCCCCGTCTTGACAGCGCGCCCCGCGACGCGGATTTAGATTGCTCGTGCATGCGACCCGTGCTCCTGCCTAATGTCCTCTCCTGCGACTCGGCACAGTAATTAAGGGGGGCCGCGAAGTAAACGCTCTCGACCCATCGCATGACGGCGGGGCGCCCTGATCAGCAGATGGTTTTTCATGACGACATCCGACATATCCGCTCCCTTCGCGCCCGGCCTCTACCTGATCGCAACCCCGATCGGGGCCGCGCGCGACATCACGCTGCGCGCGCTCGACCTGCTGGCCGGATGCGATGTGCTGGTCGCCGAAGATACGCGCTCCTTGCGCAGGTTGATGGAGATTCATGGAGTTTCCGTTAACGGCAGACCCGTGCTCGCCTACCATGACCACAATGGCGAAAAGATGCGCCCGCGGCTGATGAGTTATCTGCGCGACGGCAAATCCGTGCTCTATGCCTCCGAGGCAGGCACGCCGCTTGTCGCCGATCCGGGCTATCAGCTGGCGCGCGCCGCGATCAGCGAGGGACACGCGCTCCACACGGCCCCCGGCCCATCGGCGATGCTCGCGGCCCTGACCGTCGCGGGCCTGCCGAGCGACCGCTTCGCCTTCCTGGGCTTCGCGCCCGCGCAAGGCGGCGCGCGGCGAAAATTCCTGACCGAAGCCGCCCAGATCCCCGCAACGCTTGTATTCTACGAATCCCCAAAGCGCATTGACCGGTTCTTAAGAGAATTGTGCGATATTCTCGGAGGTGAACGACAAGCGGCACTCTGCCGTGAATTAACCAAGAAGCATGAAGAGGTCTTGCGCATGAGTCTGCAGGAGCTGACACTTGCAATAGAGGATCGTACGCTGCGCGGTGAGATCGTTCTGGTGGTCGCGCGCGGGGAAAAGCCCCGGGCGGATGAAGATGCGCTTGACGAAGCGCTGGAGGGCGCGCTGGCCACCCAGTCGCTCAAGCAGGCGGTGGCGCAGGTCGCAGCGGAGCTGAGGCTCCCACGACGGGCCGTCTATCAGGCGGCGCTGAAAAAGGAGAAGGACAGATGAGGCAGGCACGCAATTATCATGCCGGCATGGCGGCCGAAGACTCGGTTCTGCGCGATTACCTTGCGGCAGGCTATGCCCTGCTCGCGCGGCGTTTCCGCGGCCTGCGCGGGGAAATCGATCTTGTCCTGGGGCAAGGTGACAATGTCATTTTCGTGGAGGTAAAGAAAAGCCGCAGTTTCGATGCAGCCCTTGCCCGCATCGGTGCGCCACAGATCGGGCGGATCTACGACACGGCCGCCGAGTTTCTCAGCACGCGCCCCAACGGTCAATCCACCGACAGCCGCTTTGATGTCGCCCTCGTCAATGCGCGCGGCGAAGTGCAGGTTATGGAGAATGCGCTGATGCAATAGCCCGCAGCGCCATTGCAACGCGTCGTCTCTTGCGCCATCTAAGGCTATGGCGGGGTGGACCCGCAGCACAGGGATGAGGGATGCATGGGCCTGCAGGTTGCCTTCCAGATGGACCCGATCGAAGCGGTCGATATCGATGCCGACAGCACGTTCTGCATCGCGCTCGAGGCGCAGGCGCGCGGACATGATGTCTCCGTCTACACGCCCGAAAAAATGGTGTTCCGCGCTGGCCGCGTCATGGCGCTCGCGCGCAAGGTGGAACTGCAACGCATCCGGGGCGCGCATGCCACCCTTGGCGCGGAATCGCTGATCGATCTGGGTGATCTCGATGTGGTCTGGCTGCGCCAGGACCCGCCTTTCGACATGGGCTACATCACCACCACGCATCTGCTCGACATGATCCACCCCGCGACACTTGTGGTCAACGAGCCCTTCTGGGTGCGCAATTTCCCCGAAAAGCTGCTGGTGCTGCAATTCCCCGATCTGACCCCGCCCACCATGATCGCCCGCGATCTGGCCACGATCCGCAGCTTCAAGGCCGAACATGGCGATG
>PXDM01000002.1 GCA_003565055.1 Paracoccaceae bacterium | reverse complement strand
CGGATCTCGTGGTGCTCGACGCGCGCGCGACACCCGCCATGGCGCTGCGGATGGCGCGCGCGCGGGGGCTGATGGATGAGCTGTTCACGCTGCAAGTGATGGGCGATGACCGCGCGGTGGTGCAGACCTATATCGCCGGGCAGGCGTGGAAAGGGGCGGCGCCGTCAGGCGGGACGTGAAGCCGGCGCCGCGTGCGGATCGGGGACGTTCAGGGGCGGCAAGGGCCTATGCGCGGCCCCTGCCCTCAGGGCCGCACCGTGCCGTCGCCGGTCACGAGATATTTGAAGCTCGTGAGTTGCTCCGCGCCCACTGGCCCGCGCGCATGCATCTTTCCCGTCGCAATGCCGATTTCCGCGCCCAGCCCGAATTCGCCGCCATCGGCGAATTGGGTCGAGGCATTATGCATCAGGATCGCAGAATCGAGCCCGGCGAAGAAGCGCTGCACGACGCCCGCATCCTCGGCAATCACTGCATCCGTGTGCTGCGAGCCATAGGCGCGGATATGCGCCATCGCGCCCGCGACGTCATCGACCACCGCCGCGGCCATGATCATGTCGAGGAATTCATAGCCGAAATCCTCCGGCCGCGCGGGCACCACTCCGGGCAGATGCTGCAAGCCCGCGCCCACGCGCATCTCCACCCCGGCGGCGACCAGATCGGCGATGATTTGCGCGCCCAGCACGTCGACGATATCGCGGTGGATCAGCAGACATTCCGCCGCACCGCAAGGGCTGGTGCGGCGCGTCTTGGCGTTCATGACCACGCGGCGCGCTTTCTCCGGGTCGGCGCTGGCATCGACATAGACATGGCAAATGCCTTCGAGATGCGAGAAGACCGGCACCCGCGCCTCGCGCTGCACGAGCCCCACCAGCCCCTTGCCCCCGCGCGGCACGATCACGTCGATATGCCCGACCATGCGCAGCATGTCCGACACAGCGGCGCGGTCGGTGGTCTGTACCAGCTGGATCGCATCCTCGGGCAGCCCCGCCGCCAGCAACCCGGCGACCAGTGCGGCATGGATCGCACGCGAGGAATGGAAGCTCTCGGAGCCACCGCGCAGGATCACCGCATTGCCGGATTTCAGGCAAAGCGCGCCCGCATCCGCCGTCACATTGGGCCGCGATTCATAGATCACGCCCACCACGCCGAGGGGCGTGCGCACGCGCTGGATATGCAGCCCGCTCGGGCGGTCCCATTCCGAA
Source organism: Paracoccaceae bacterium (assembly GCA_003565055.1). Classification (GTDB taxonomy): domain Bacteria; phylum Pseudomonadota; class Alphaproteobacteria; order Rhodobacterales; family Rhodobacteraceae; genus Roseinatronobacter. The sequence goes on along the minus strand of PXDM01000002.1, from coordinate 2,032 downwards.
ATGACCGCCCCCACCGGATCGGGCTGTGCGGCAATCTCACGCAAAGCGCATGCGATCCCCTGCAAGCGCGGCCCGTCCAGCATCAGACGGTCGAGCATCGGCGCAGAAAGCCCCTTCTCGCGCCCCGCCGCCATATCGCGGGCGTTCGCTGCAAGGATCGTCTCCTGCGCAGCGATCAGCGCGTCCGCCGCTGCGTTCAGCGCCTGCGTCTTGGCCTCGGGCGGGGTGGTGGCGAGCACCGTGGCGGCAGCGCGGGCGCGCGCGCCCATCTCAAGCATCTCTCGACTGATTTCGGTCATAGGGCCATCTCGTCTCTGTGGATCAGGGCCACGCGGCCCGGATAGGTCAGGATTTCCGCGATCTCGCGCGATTGGTGCCCGGCGATAGCGCGCGCCTCGGTGCTGTCATAGCCTGCAAGCCCGAGGCCCAGCGCGCCATCCGGTCCCATGATCGTGACCGGATCGCCGCGCGAGAACACACCTTCGATCCGCGTCACGCCTGCGGGCAGAAGCGACTTGCCCTGCCCCAACGCCGTGACCGCGCCCGCATCGACATGAACCGTGCCGCGCGGTTTCATCGCTGCGATCCAACGTTTGCGCGCCGAACGCGGGTCGCCCTGGGCCAGAAACAGCGTGGCCCGCGCGCCGTTGCGCAAGCCGCGCAGCGGATGGGCGTCGGCCCCGGCGGTGATGATCATCGCACAGCCACCACTCACAGCGGTTTTCGCGGCCATGACCTTGGTTTTCATGCCGCCTTTGGACAGGGTCGAAGTGGGCGCGCCCGCCATCGCCTCGATCTCGGGCGTGATCACGTCCACGCGCGCGAAATGCCGCGCTGTGGGGTCGGTCTGCGGATTTCCTGTGTAAAGCCCGTCCACATCCGACAGGAGCACCAGCAGATCCGCGCCAATCGTGACCGCCACTTGCGCGGCCAGCCGGTCATTGTCGCCATAGCGGATTTCATCCGTGGCGATTGTGTCGTTTTCGTTGACAATCGGAACGACCCCCAAGCCCAGAAGCGTCGCCAGCGTCGCGCGGCTGTTGAGGTAACGGCGGCGGTCATGCGTGTCCTCAAGCGTCAGCAGCACCTGCCCGGTCGCGATCCCATGCGGCGCGAGCGCTTCCTCATAGGCGCGCGCGAGCCGGATCTGCCCGACCGAGGCCGCAGCCTGGCTTTGCTCCAGCGCAAGCGCCGTGACCGGCAGCCCCAGCGCGCCGCGCCCCAGCGCGATGGAGCCCGAGGAGACGAGCACCACATCCGCACCCGCGCGGCGCAGCTCGGCCACGTCTTCGGCCAGAGCGCGCAACCAGTCGGCGCGCAGCTGGCCGGCCTCGACCAGCAGGGCCGAGCCGATCTTGACCACGACGCGCCGCGCGCCGTCCAGCATGGCGCTGGCGCTCAGGGCTCCCATGGTCCGTCATCCGCGTCAGTGGGTTTGGCCTTGTCGATCCGCGCCATGAGCGCACGCAAGGCCCCCGACATGCCCTCGCCCGACACGGCCGAGATCATGTGCACGGGCCGCCCGCAGACCGCCTCCAGCGCGGCTTTCTTCTCCGCGCGTTCGTCGTCATCGAGCGCGTCGATCTTGGTCATGGCGATGATGCGCGGCTTCATGGCGACGTCATGCGAATAGGCGTCCAGCTCATGGTCGATCACGCGCCAATCCTCGGCCACATCTTCCGAGGTGCCATCGACCAGTTGCAAGAGCACCGCGCAACGCTCGACATGGCCAAGGAACTGATCGCCCAAGCCCCGCCCCTCGCTCGCGCCCTCGATCAGACCGGGAATATCGGCCATGACGAATTCGCGCCCATCGACACCGACAACGCCGAGATTGGGATGCAACGTGGTGAAGGGGTAATCGGCGATCTTGGGCCGCGCATTGGAGGTCGCGGCCAGAAAGGTCGATTTGCCTGCATTGGGCAGCCCGGCAAGCCCGGCATCGGCGATGAGCTTGAGGCGCAGCCAGATGGTGCGCTCGACACCCTCCTGACCCGCATTGGCGCGGCGCGGCGCGCGGTTGGTGGCGGAT
>PXDM01000105.1 GCA_003565055.1 Paracoccaceae bacterium | reverse complement strand
CCTTGGGCGAGCGTCAGATCACCATTGACTGCGACGTGATTCAGGCTGATGGCGGCACCCGCTGCGCCGCCATCACCGGCGGCTGGGTCGCGCTGCGCCTCGCGGTCAACAAGCTCCTGAAAACGGGCGATGTCGTGTCGGACCCGATCACCGACCACCTCGCCGCCATTTCCTGCGGCATCTATGCAGGCCAGCCCGTGCTCGATCTCGACTATGCCGAAGACAGCACTGCTGGCGTCGACGGTAATTTCATCCTTCTCGGCTCCGGCCGCCTCGTCGAAGTGCAGATGAGCGCCGAGGGCGCGACCTTCTCGCGCGGCGAACTCGACCAGCTTCTGACGCTCGCGGAAAAAGGCGTGGCCGAACTGGTCAAGGCCCAGAAAGCCGCCATCGCATGAGACGCTTCGACAGCAAAACCCTGCTGATTGCGACCCATAACGCGGGCAAGCTTGAGGAGTTTCACGAACTCCTCACCCCCCTTGGCATCACCGTCACCTCCGCCAAGGACCACAACCTCCCCGAGCCCGAGGAAACCGGCACCACCTTCATCGAGAACGCGCGCCTGAAGGCCCATGCCGCTGCCCAAGCGACCGGCCTGCCCGCGCTGGCCGATGATTCCGGCCTCGAAGTCGCAGCCCTTGACGGCGCCCCCGGCGTCTACACCGCCGACTGGGCGGAAACTCCACAGGGCCGCGATTTCATCATGGCGATGGAGAAAACCCACGCCAAGCTGATCGCGGCAAACGCCCCCCAGCCTTGGCACGCCCGCTTCTGCTGCACCCTCGTCCTCGCCTGGCCCGATGGCCATGACGAAGTGTTCGAGGGCCACGCCAATGGCACCCTCGTCTGGCCCCGGCGCGGACAGGACGGCCATGGCTATGACCCCATGTTCCAACCCGCAGGCGAGACCCGCACCTTCGCCGAAATGACCCATGACGAGAAAAACGCCCTCTCCCATCGCGGCGCGGCCCTGAACGCCCTGATGCGGGGCTGCTTCCAATGACCCCATTTTCTTGCCCCAAATACTCACGCGAGCGGCAACCCCTTCCACCGAGACTGTGACGCCATGCAGGACTGGCAAAACGCAGGTTTCGGCCTCTATATCCATTGGCCGTTTTGCCAGTCCAAATGCCCCTATTGCGACTTCAACTCCCATGTCGCAGCCCAGATCGACCAAGCGACATGGGCACGCGCCTATCTTTCCGAAATCGACCGCATCGCTGCCCAGACCCAAGGCCGCTTGCTCAACACCGTGTTTTTCGGCGGCGGCACACCGTCCCTGATGGACCCCGAGCTTGTCGCCGCCCTGATCACCCGCATCCGCGCGGCCTGGACCCCGGCCAATGATCTCGAGATCACGTTGGAGGCCAATCCCGGCTCAGTCGAAGCCGCCCGCTTCCGCGCCTTCGCCGAGGCCGGCGTCAATCGCATCTCGATGGGCATTCAGGCCCTCAACGACACCGACCTCAAACGCCTCGGCCGCCTGCACAGCGCCACCGACGCCCGCAAAGCCTATGAGATCGCGCGCGACGCCTTTGCCCGCGTCAGTTTCGACCTGATCTACGCCCGCCAGCACCAGACCCCCGTGGCCTGGGCCAGTGAACTCCGCGAAGCGCTGTCCATGGCCGTCGATCACCTCTCGCTCTACCAACTGACCATCGAGCAAGGCACCGCTTTCGGCACGCGCCACGCGGCAGGCGGCCTGAAGGGCCTGCCCGAGGACGACATCGCCGCCGACATGTATCTGCTCACGCAGGACATCTGCGCCACCCATGGCCTGCCCGCCTATGAGATCGCCAACCACGCCCGCCCCGGCGCGCAGTCCCGCCATAACCTGATCTACTGGCGCGGTGGCGATTACGCGGGCATCGGCCCCGGCGCGCATGGCCGCCTGACGCTGAACGGCCAACGCCTCGCGACCTCCACACCGCTCATGCCGCAAACATGGCTCGACCAGATCGCGCGCGAGGGCCACGGCGAACACCCGCGCGAGACGATCCCCCGCGATGAGCAAGCCACCGAATACCTCATGATGAGCCTGCGCCTGACCGAAGGCACAGACCTTGAGCGATATCAACAACTTAGCGGGGAGCCGCTACCCGAACACCGCATCACGGAGCTCACCGATCAGGGCCTCCTGACCCGCTCCGCCACCCATATTCAGGCCACCGAGACAGGCCGCGCCGTCCTCAACGCGCTGCTGCGCGCGCTCATGCTCTGACAGGATTCCCCAGCGCTGTGCAGAGCCGGTCCAGCTCTTCCATCGAACGGTATTCGACGACCACACGCCCCTTGCCGCCGCCATCATAGTCCAGCGACACTTTCATCCCCAAAGCCGCAGACAGGTCATTCTCCAGCGCCCGCGTGTCGGCATCCTTCTCATGCACCCGCTTCTTGGCGGCCTTTTTCGGCGCTTCCGGCGCTTTGGTCAGCGTCTCGGTCTGGCGCACGGACAGCCCTTCCAGCACCACCTTGCGCGCGAGCATCGACGGGTCCTCGGCTGTGATCAGCGCCCGCGCATGGCCCGCCGTCAGTTTCCCCTCGCGCAGCATCGCCTGCACATCCTCGGGCAAGTTCAGCAAGCGCAGCAAATTGGCGATATGCGACCGGCTCTTGCCCATCGCGTCCGAGAGCTTCTCCTGCGTATGCCCAAACCGCTCGATCAGCGCCCGATAGCCCATCGCCTCTTCAATCGGGTTCAGATCCGCGCGCTGGATATTCTCGATAATGCCGATTTCCAGCACTTCCGTATCGGTAAATTCCCGAATGATCACAGGCACATCATGCACTTGCGCCCGCTGCGCCGCGCGCCAGCGCCGCTCACCTGCGACGATCTCGAACGCCTCTCCCTTGGCGCGCACGATCAGCGGCTGGATCACACCCTTCTCGCGGATGGACACCGCAAGCTCCGCCAAGGCCGTCTCATCGAAGTGCCGCCGCGGCTGGTCCGGATTCGGCACCAGTTTCTCCACTGGCAGACGCTGCTCGCGCCCCCGCGCTTCCGGGCTCGCCACAGCCTCGGTCGACACATCCGCCATCAACGCCGATAATCCGCGCCCAAGACCCCTGCGCTCTGGTTTCCGCTCCATTATCCGACCGCCCCTTCACTCTGCAACTTTTTGTGTTTGCTCATTAATTCCGCCGCAAGCTCGCGATAGGCGACAGCGCCTTTCGACTGCGGATCGTAGCTCAGCACCGGCACGGCAAAGGACGGTGCCTCGCTCAGCCGGACATTGCGCGG
>PXDM01000453.1 GCA_003565055.1 Paracoccaceae bacterium | reverse complement strand
TTCGAGCAGCTAGCATCTTTCATGGATGATGCTGTGCTGGCAGCGGTCAAAGCGGCGGTGGACGCTGAAACGGCGGCGAGGGCGGGATGACCCTGTTTGCCGCAACCCGCGATCTGCACCACGCCTGCGAGGCGCACCCTCTGGGGCAGGCGATGGTGAACGGCTCGATCACGCGCGAGGCATGGGCAAGCTGGCTCTGGGCCATGCGCGTGCTGCATCAGGTGGCGGACGCCGCGCTGCCGGATCACATGGCCCGCCACGGCGCGCTGACCGCCGATCTGGCGGCGCTCCCCAAGCCGGGCGCCAGCCGGGCAGCGCTGGCCTTTGCTGCCGACCTGATCGGGCAGGACACCACGGGCGCAGCCTATGTGCTGCATGGCGCGCATTGCAGCGGCGGGCGGGTGCTGGCGCCGAAGATGGCCAAGCGCGGCCTGCCCACGGCGCACACCAGTTACCGCGATGCAGATGCCGTGCGGGCGTGGCTCGGGAGCGTGCGCGGACAGACACAACACGCAGAGCAAGCGCGCGCTACGTTCGCGTGCCTGCTGACGGTCATGGATGAGATTGATGCGCGTGAGCATGCAGAACCGTGATCGGCTGATCGCATGGGCCGAACCCATCATGGGCGTCGATCCCGGTCGCATGCCGCCTGAGACACTTGCATTGGGGGTGATTGATGACAACGAGGCGATCCGCGCGGTGATCTGCTTCAACGCCTTCTATTCGACGCATGCAAGCGCGCATATCGCGTCGGATGGGTCGCGCAACTGGTCCACGCGGCACATCTGGCGGGTGATCTTTGCCTTCGCTTTCGATCATCTCGCGCTGACCCGGATAAACCTGGTGATTCCGCAGGCGAACATCAGCGCGGTCACATTTGCACTAAAACTGGGGTTTCAGATCGAAGGTCTCGCAAGATATGGTGCAAATGACGGAACAAATGGTATACTCTTTGGCATGCTGGCGCAGGAGTGCCGTTGGCTATCGCAGCGGGTGAAGGACCGGATCAATGGGAAAATCGAGTGCGCCGAAGCCTGACAAGCGGATCGGTCAAGCGGCACTGAGGGCCGCTGATCTGGGCGAAGAATACCTGACCTGGATGCAGGACCAGGCCCAGATCACAAAAGGCTGGGCCGAGGAAGATCGCGCGCGTCACCAGGATACCTTCCTCCCCTTGCAGGATCGGATGATCCAGCGGGCCATGGACGAGGATAGCCCGGAGCAGCGCGCCGCCCGCGCATCTGAGGCCGTCGCAGATGTGCGCCAGCAAGCCGAAGTCGGGCGTGACCAGCGCAACCGGCAGATGGCATCAAAGGGCGTAAACCCGGCGTCGGGTCGCTTCGCAGGCGAAACGCGCCGCGCAGGCATGGCTGAGGATCTGGCCGCCGCAGGTGCCGCCAATACGGCGCGGCGCCAATCCGACGCCATGGCAGATGGCGCTCTGGCCAATGCCGTGAACCTCGGGCAAGGACTGGCGGTCAATCCCGGCACGTCGATGGGCATTTCCTCTGGCGCGGCTGGTCAGGGCTTCCAAGGGGCGATGAGCGGTCACCAGCAGATGGGCAATATGCTGGGTCAGCAATACCAGACGCAAATGCAGGCGTGGCAGGCCAATCAGGACATGTGGGGCGGGATTGGAACTGCTCTTGGCTCGATCGCGGGTGCTTTACCGTTCCAATCCTCCAAGGACAGCAAGACCAAAAAACGCAAGTCGATGGGCGTTCTGGATGCTGTCAAGGATATGCCGGTCGAGGAATGGGAATACAAGCAGGGCATGGGCGATGGTGGCGGGCGCAAGCATGTCGGCCCCTATGCCGAGGATTTCCAGCGCGCGACCGGGCTGGGCAATGGCCGGGAAATCAGCGTGATCGATGCGGTTGGCGTGAACATGGGCGCAACACAGGAACTTGCCTCGCAGGTTGATCAGCTGGAAAGCAAGATCGATTCCATGAGCAGCAAAAAGAGCGGCAGGAAAAGGGTAGCGGCCTGATGGCTTCGGGATTTGGCGCAGGGTTTCTTCAAGGTCTGGGCGGCGGCATGCAGCGCCGTCAGGATCGGGATGTGCGCCAGCGCGAACTATCTGCCATGGAGGCGATGGGACAATCAGCAAAGCCCGGCCCGCAGCATCCTCAGCCCGGCATGACACTGCCCATGTCGGGTGGCGAAATTGAAGCCATCACGTCGCAGGGCGGAAGTGCTGGCCGGGCCAATGCTGGCATCGGGTCTGGCGGTGTTCGCCCGCGTTCCCCCGCCAGCACAAGTTTTGATGATATGGTTCTGGAAGGCATCGAAAACCCCCAAGTCCGTGCCTCTCTCGAATCCGCCGCCAGCACGCTGGGCATGAACCAGCGCGATCAGCGCGTGGCATTGCAGGAATACATGGCCAATGGCGGCCAGAATCTTGATCCCGCTGTCACAGCATGGTGCGCGGGCTGGGTGAATGCCGCGCTGAAACAGGGCGGTCTCGAAGGCACCGGGAAACTGACAGCGCGCTCCTTCATGGATTGGGGTGAAGCCGCTGATGAGCCGCAGATCGGCGATCTGGCGGTATTTTCGCGCGGCGATCCGAACGGATGGCAGGGCCATGTCGGGTTCTACAAGGGCAAGGACGAGCACGGGAATATTCGCGTCTTGGGCGGCAACCAGAGCAATAGCGTAAATGTGTCATCCTATTCGCCGGATCGGCTTCTCGGGTATCGCCGCGCCCCCGCCGCGCCCGGTGAGCTGTCTGCCGCCGCCGCGATTGATCCGGCACCGACCGCGCCTGAACCAGCACCGAAACCCAACCCCGCGCCGCAAACATGGTCGCATATTCGAAAAATAATGACGGGAGCAGGAACATGAGCGCATTTGCAGGTTTCGTTCAGGGCGTGTTCCAAGGCATGGACTGGCGCGAGGCGCGCGATGATCGCAAGCGCAAACGCAAGTGGGAAATCGAGGACCGCGAACACGCCATGGCCGGGCGCGGCAGGACCGTGGGCGGCTGGGCCGAGGAAGATGAAGCCAAGGCCAAGGCCGCCGCAGAGAAGGCAGAAGCCGAAGCCCGCGAGCAGCGCATCGAGGAATCCCGCCGCCGCGCCATGGGCTATGGCGATCGCGAAATGTCCGTCATGCCAGACGCGCCTCCGAATGAAGAGCCCGCCCCAGAAACGCCACAGCAGCCGCAGCGTGGCGCTTTGTCTGTCAGGGGTCTTGGTGGTCTGGGAACAGGCACAACGGGCCGCAGCATGGGCGAGGCAGTCCCAGAGGGCCAAACCGCC
>PXDM01000191.1 GCA_003565055.1 Paracoccaceae bacterium | reverse complement strand
TCTTTGCCGGAATTGGCGGGCTCAGACTGGCCATGCAGCAGGCAGGCGGCCGCTGCGTGTTCACCTCGGAATGGGACAAGTTTGCACGGACCACCTACCAGGCAAACTTTCCGGACAACCGGGAGCCGGAAGGCGACATCCGTCTGGTCAACGCAGAAGATATCCCCCCGCATGATGTGCTCGTAGCAGGATTTCCATGCCAGCCGTTTTCGATCGCCGGGGTGTCGAAAATGAATGCGCTGAATCGTAAGCACGGATTTCTGAACGAGACACAGGGGACGCTGTTTTTCGATGTACTGCGCATCCTGATGCATCACAGGCCCGCGGCCTTCCTGCTCGAGAACGTCAAGAACCTGAAGAGCCACGACAAGGGCAAGACCTTTGCCGTGATTAAACGCTCGCTCGAAGACGAGCTCGGCTACAAGCTACACACCCGGATCATAGATGCGGCGCATTTCGTACCGCAGCACCGTGAGCGTATCGTCATGGTCGGGTTTCGGGAGGACGTGCCATTCTCGTTTGATGACATGATCATTCCACCGCGTGGCCACCGCCGCATGCGTGACATTCTGCATCCGGAGAATGGCTCTGAGGCGCCCGAAAGCCATTTTACCGTCGGGCCGGATGCAGCGGTCGATCCGCGCTACACGCTGACAGACAAGCTCTGGGCCTATCTGCAGGGCTATGCAGCAAAGCACCGCGCGAAAGGAAACGGGTTCGGCTTTGGCCTGGTCGACGGCGACAACATCGCCCGCACGCTTTCAGCCCGCTATTACAAGGATGGCTCGGAAATCCTTGTCAGCCAGGGAAAGGGTCGCAACCCGCGCCGACTGACCCCAAGGGAATGCGCGCGCCTGATGGGCTACGGCGAGAATTTCCGGATCCCCGTTTCCGACACGCAGGCCTATCGCCAGTTCGGCAATTCGGTGGCAGTTCCGGTCTTTGCCGAAGTATCGCGCATCATGCGGCCGCATATTCTGGAGCTGGCTGGCACCGGAAACCGGCTGCTCGACAAAGTTGGCTGACGTTCACGACAGGGAAACGCGCAGCCGGAACATGGCGGCGATCCGCAGACGCGATACGAAACCGGAACTCGTGCTGCGGCGCGGCCTCCATGCGCTGGGCTTTCGCTACCGGCTGCACGGAGGCAATCTTCCCGGCAGACCAGACATGGTGTTTCCAAAGTTTCAGGCGGTCCTCTTCGTCAATGGCTGCTTCTGGCACGGACATGACTGCGATCTGTTCCGCTGGCCAAAGACGCGCGAGGCGTTCTGGCGCGACAAGATCGGGGCGAATATCGACCGTGACCAGCGCGCCATCATCGCACTGCAGGAGGCAGAATGGCGCACTGGCGTCGTCTGGGAATGTGCGATCAAAGGCCGGGGCCGCCTTGAACCCGCGGCGCTGATTGCAGCTGTTGCGAACTGGCTGCGTTCGGGCGAGACTATCCTTGAGCTGGGCGGACACAGCGCCGCAACAGGCCAAGGGGACTGAATGGCGGCACGTGGCTATCTCTCGCAGTATTTCGAAGTCGCAGGCGCCAAGGTGCTGCGTGGCACCGAAATAGATCCGACTGTCTCGCGCGGGCACGAGTTTCAGGGAGTAGATGCGTTCCGCGTATTCCTCGGAACCCCATCTGAAAAAGAGCAGGTTCCTGTAACCTACATCTGGATGGATGACGAACAGGAAGAACCTGTCCGTCTCGACCTGCATGCCACATGGTATGACAGCAGACGCGGAAAGGGGCATCGCGGACCCGAGTACCGCCTCTATTACCCGGCAACTGCGGAACCGGTCGTCCACCGTGCCCGCGACGGGGATACGCTGTTTCTATGCATGACCGCTGAACGCAGAGTATTGGCGATCCTTTGCCCGGTTGGGAGCAGCACCGAACAGAAACTACTCTGGCTGTTTGGCCTCAGCCTGACAGACGGCTACGAGCTCAACCAGCGCGCGTTGCCAGCCGATGGCGGCCGCGACATCGATCTTGCTACGAAATTCATCCTCGGTGAACTCGGGATCGAACCCGAAGAGCCTGAACCAGATGCGCTGGACAGGCTGGTTGATCGTTATGGGCTGAAGTTTCCGGGCACTGCGGAGTTTTCGGCATTCGCCCGCAAGACCCTGAAGGGAATCGATCCGCGCGAGGATCCTGATGCCGCGCTGATCGCGTGGATGGAGCACGAGGAAGCGCTTTTCCGCAGCCTTGAGCGGCGCATCGTCGCTGGGCGGCTGACCGAAGGGTTCAGCGATGGCGAAACTATCGATGTCGATGGGTTTCTCTCGTTTTCGCTGTCAGTGCAGAACCGGCGCAAGTCCCGCGCGGGCTGGGCCTTCGGGCATCATGTCGAAGCAATCCTGAAGGCGCATGACGTGCGATATCGCCGCGAGGCCACGACAGAAAAGCGCAATGCCGCTGACTTTCTGTTTCCGGGCGAAGCGGAGTATGCCGACCCGGAGTTTCCGGCAGCACAACTGACCATGCTGGCAGTCAAGACCAGCTGCAAGGACCGGTGGCGTCAGGTGCTGGCAGAGGCCGACAGGATATCGCCCAAGCATCTGCTGACACTGGAGCCAGCAATCTCTGAGGCGCAGACGAGCGAAATGCAGGCGTCACAGCTGCAGTTGGTTTTGCCGTCGGCGTTGCATGAGACCTATCGCGAGCCACAGAAAGCATGGCTGATGGATCTGGGGTGCTTCTTGAAATTGGTCGATAGCGGAGCAGCGCGATGATGGTAAGAACGGGCAGAAAACGGTGGTTCACTACGAGCGCAAATTGAAATCACACAGTTTAGACAAGCGGACATTAACTGAGCTGGATCTTCGACAAATTAGCTTTGATTCAGGTGGCCGTATAAGCCCAAGTGGCATTTTCAATTGGTGAGCAACATTATAAACTCAATCCTAAACAATTTACAAGATTCTCGACCACGACCGAAAAAGGAAAAAGATATTGCTTATTCATCGTCTAAAGATCTCAGGCCTGCGTGGGGTGCAAAACGCGGACATTACTTTTGGCAAACATTCAGTTCTTGTTGGGCCGAATAACAATGGCAAAACAACGATTGTCGAGGCATTAGCCCTCCTGCTTGGTAGAGACCGTTTGGTACGGCGCTTGACCGAACATGACTTCTACCAAAGCCGCCCAACCGAGGCGTCTCGAATTCTAATCATCGCCACCATCACAGGTTTTCCAGAGAATGATCCGCAGCATAGTCCTCAGTGGTTTGCAATGGGTCGCGGAGGTGTTGAGAAGTGGCTTAACCCAAGTACAGG
>PXDM01000123.1 GCA_003565055.1 Paracoccaceae bacterium | reverse complement strand
CGCTTCAACTGCCCGATGATCGTGCCGCCGGATTTGCGCTTCTGCTCCCAGACCAGACCGATGAAATCCTCGCGCGAGAAATCCGTGCGTTTCTTCTGCTCCTTCGCCAATTCCCGCTCGACCACCATCTGCGTGGCGATGCCCGCATGGTCCTGCCCCGGCTGCCAGAGCGTGTCGAAGCCGCGCATCCGGTGCCAGCGCACCAGAATATCCTGCAGCGTGTTGTTGAAGGCATGGCCCATATGCAGCGAGCCCGTCACATTGGGCGGCGGGATCATCACGCAAAAGCTGTCGTCGCGGCGCTTGTTCGCCCCGGCCCGGAAGGCCCCGGCCTCTTCCCAGAGCGCTGCGATCCGCGCCTCGGCCGTTTTCGCGTCGAAGGTCTTGTCCATCGCCATCTGTCGGGTCCCGTCTGTCCTTGTGATCCACGCGGGTTGTAGCGCCCCGCGCGGCCAAGGGAAAGCCCTGCAGACAGGCGCCGCGCGCTACAGCGTGGCGTTGATCGCGCCCCCGTCCAGCAGCAGGTTCTGCCCCACGATGAAGCCTGCATGCTGCGAGCACAGAAACGCGCAGGCCGCGCCGAATTCGGCGGCAGTCCCGTAGCGCCCGGCAGGGATGCTCGCCTCGCGCCCTGCGCGCGCTTCCGGCACGCTCACGCCCTCGGCCTTTGCCTTGGCCGCATCGAGCGACGCCGCGCGGTCGGTGTCATGGATGCCGGGCAGCAGATTGTTGATGATCACGCCCTTGCCTGCCACTTGCCGCGCAGTGCCCGCGACATACCCCGTCAGCCCGGCGCGGGCGGAATTGGACAGGCCAAGCTGTGGGATCGGGGCCTTGACCGAGCCCGAGGTGATATTGACCACCCGCCCCCAGCCGCGCGCGATCATGCCCGGCAGAAGCGCCTTCATCAGCGCAATCGGTGTGAGCATATTGGCATCGAGCGCGGCGATGAAATCCGCGCGCTCCCAATCGCTCCAGAGCCCCGGCGGTGGGCCGCCTGCATTGGTCACCAGAATGTCGATCTGCGCGCAGGCCGCCAGCACCGCCGCGCGCCCGTCCTCTGTCGTGATATCTGCCGCGACGGTGCGCACCTGCACCCCATGGGCGGCGCGGATCGCCTCGGCGGTCGCTTCCAGCGCCTCGGCCCCGCGCGCGTTGATCACGAGATCCACGCCTTCGGCGGCCAGGGCTTCAGCACAGCCGCGCCCCAAACCCCGCGAGGCCGCGCAGACCAGCGCGCATTTGCCCGAGATCCCCAGATCCATGATCTTCCCCTCCTGATTGCGTCCCAAACTGGTTAGCACTGCGAAGAAGCCCCGACCACAGGACAAAAACGACATTTACATGTCGGAAAAGAACAATTCCTTTTGGTCGGGGGTGTTTTTCTGGCGGCTGATCATGTTAGCGTCCACGCCCACACAGAGAGAAAACCAGCAAAAGACGGGGGCACCCAATGTTTCGGAAAGTCATTTTTCCGGTGGATATGGCACATATCGACAAGCTGAGCCGCGCCTTGCAGGTCGCGCTCGATCTGACGCGCCACTATGATGCGGAAATCTGCTTCATCGGCGTGACAGGCACAACACCAAGCACAGTCGCGCCCAATCCAAGCGCCTATGAGGCAAAGCTGACAGCTTTCGCGGCAGAACAGGGCGCGGCACATGGGTTGCGCGCCAGTGCCAAGGCGCTGATCAGCCATGATCCAAGCATCGACACGGACAAGACGCTGCTCGCGGCCATCAGCGATTTGCAGGGTGATCTGGTGGTCATGCAGACTCACACCCCCAATGCGCTCGATTACATCTGGGCGGGCCATGGCGATACAATCGCCGCGCATAGCGCAGCCTCGGTCTTCCTGATCCGCTAAAGCAAAATAAAAACTTAGGAGGGATACATGTCACAATCCGACGACACCACGCCGCCAGAGATACCGGAGGACGCGCTGCCCGAACCCGAAGGCGCGTCCGATATCATCGAGACCGATTACGAGATCGGACAAGACAACATCACACCGAAGATCGGCCCGTTCGGGCTCGACATTCATAATCCGGTCTTCGCGGTTTCGGGCCTTGTGGTGATCGCTTTCGTCATCATAGCGCTTGCGTTTCAAGACAGTGTCGGCCCGGCACTTGGGGAGATGCGGGGCTTTCTGACATCGAGCTTTGATTGGTTCTTCCTCATGGCAGGAAATATCTTCGTGCTGGTCTGTCTGGGCATTCTGGTCTCGCCGCTGGGCAAGGTGCGGATCGGCGGGGCCGATGCGACGCCGGATTACAGCTATTCCGGCTGGTTCGCGATGCTCTTCGCCGCAGGCATGGGCATCGGGCTGATGTTTTTCGGCGTGCTGGAACCCGCCTATTACTTCGCAACGCCATGGGGCGATCAGCCTCTGGGCCGCGATATCGGCATCGTTGACGGGGTGCTCGTCGATCCGGCTGCCGTCGAGGCCGCGCGCCTGACCGCAATGGCCGCCACGATCTACCATTGGGGCCTGCACCCTTGGGCGATCTATGCCGTCGTCGCGCTGAGCCTCGCGCTTTTTGCCTATAACAAGGGCCTGCCGCTGACTGTGCGCTCGATCTTCTATCCCATCTTCGGCGAGCGCGTCTGGGGTTGGCCGGGGCATGTCATCGACATTCTGGCCGTGTTTGCCACGCTCTTCGGCCTCGCCACCTCGCTGGGGTTCGGGGCTCAACAAGCGTCAGCCGGGATTGGCTTTGTCTTCGGCATTGATGGAATCAACGACACTGTGACCTTCTCGGTCATCCTGATCGCCATCATCACCGGCCTCGCGCTGATTTCGGTGCTGCGCGGTCTTGATGGTGGCGTCAAGGTCCTGTCCGAGCTCAATATGGCGCTCGCGATCATCCTGATGATCTTCGTGATCCTCGTCGGGCCGACCATGACGCTCGTGTCGCAGTTCTTCGGCAATCTCGGGGCCTATTTCTCGGAGATCTTCGCCCTCTCCAATCCGATTGGTCGCGAGGATGACGGCTACCGGCAGGGCTGGACCGCCTTCTACTGGGCCTGGTGGATCAGCTGGTCACCTTTCGTCGGCATGTTCATCGCCCGCGTCAGCCGGGGGCGGACGGTACGCGAATTCATCACCTGCGTGCTTCTGATCCCGACCATCGTCTCGGCGATCTGGATGACCGCCTTCGGTGGAACCGCGATTGACCAGTTGATCAATCAGGTCACCGAAAGCGCAGTCTACGGGTTCGTCGTGGCGGATTACGTGCCGGAACTGTCGCTCTTCGGGATGCTCTCGGAACTGCCGCTGGCGGCGATCACCTCGG
>PXDM01000172.1 GCA_003565055.1 Paracoccaceae bacterium | reverse complement strand
GCCGCGCGCGCGACTGGCTTATGATGAATTGCTCGCCCATCAACTGACGCTTGCGCTTGCCCGTGCGCGGCAGCGGCGCAAGCCGGGGCGCGAGAGCCGGGGCACTGGTGCCTTGCAAGAGCGGGTTCTGGCGGCGCTTGACTATCAGCCGACGGGCGCACAGACCCGCGCGGTTTCAGAAATCGCGGCGGATATGGGCGCATCGCAACGCATGAATCGGTTGCTTCAGGGCGATGTTGGTGCGGGCAAGACACTGGTCGCGCTGATGGCCCTCCTAATCGCTGTCGAAGCGGGCGGGCAGGGCGCGATGATGGCCCCGACAGAGATTCTGGCACGGCAGCATCTCGAAAGCCTGAGCCCGCTCGCGCAGGCTGCCGGGGTCGAAATCGCGCTGCTGACAGGTCGCGACAAGGGTGCGGAGCGCGCGCGCAAACTTGCGGCGCTGGCCGAAGGGCGTATTCAGATCGTGCTGGGCACGCATGCCGTGTTCCAGAAAGGGGTTGAATTTCACGACCTGCGTCTGGCCGTTGTCGATGAACAGCATCGCTTCGGGGTCGCGCAGCGCGCAGCCCTCGCCGAAAAAGGGGCGGGTGCGGATATGTTGGTGATGACCGCTACGCCGATCCCGCGCTCGCTCGCACTGGCGCAATATGGCGATATGGATGTCTCGGTGCTGGATGAAAAACCGCCCGGCCGCAAACCTGTGCAGACCGCGCTTGTGGCCAGTGGGCGCATGGAAGAGGTGATCGAGCACTTGCGCCGCGCCATCGCGGAGGGGCGACAGGCGTATTGGGTCTGTCCCTTGGTTGAGGAATCGGAACTCAGTACTCTGACCGCCGCGCAAGCCCGTTTCGAGTATCTGCGCGCGGCGTTGGGTGAAGGCATTGTCGGGCTCGTCCATGGCCAGCTTGCCCCGGCAGAAAAGGACGCAGCGATGGGGCGGTTTGTCGCGGGCGAGACCAAACTTCTGGTGGCGACGACCGTGATCGAGGTGGGGGTGAATGTGCCCAATGCCTCAATCATGGTGATCGAGCGCGCCGAGAGTTTCGGGCTCGCGCAATTGCACCAGTTGCGCGGACGGGTCGGGCGGGGGGCTGCGGCCTCGACGTGCCTGTTGATCTATGAGCCGCCGCTGAGCGAGACGGCCTCGCGTCGGCTGAAGCTACTGCGCGACACTGAAGACGGGTTTCGCATCGCTGAAGAAGACATGGCGATTCGCGGGGCGGGTGATCTGATCGGTACAGCGCAATCGGGGCTGCCGCGGTTTCGCGTGGCGGATCTGGAGCGGCAGGCGGGTTTGCTGGCCATTGCGCAATCGGATGCGCGCAAATTGCTGGCGGATGATCCCGATCTGACCAGCCCGCGCGGGCAGGCGGCGCGGGTTCTTTTGTGGCTGATGGAGCAGGACAAGGCGATTCGGTATCTTTCTGTCGGCTAAGTTCTTAAAATGTTCTTTACGGGGGCGCAAAAATATGAGAACAAAGTGGCAACTCAAGCGATGGAGGATGCCATGACCCCGAAGACCCATCCCGATTTCTGGCAGGACCTGACGGGCGCGCTCGCGCTGGCGGTTCTGATCATCGCGACCCTGCATTTGCCACTTTTCGCCTGACGCCTGCGGGTCAGCCTGCCTCACACTGCCTCGACTGACCCCGAACTTCCGCCGCGCCCGCCTGCGCGGCGGTTTTTTCATGCCGCGTCATTTGCCAAATCGCGCTCTTTTGCCTATCTGGAAGCACGCAAATCGAGAGGCGCGCATGGATCAGAGATTGCACATTATCGGCGGCGGCATGGCCGGGTCCGAAGCGGCGTGGCAGGCCGCGCGCATGGGCGTGGAGGTCGTGATCCATGAGATGCGCCCGAAGACCGGCACTTTTGCGCATCAGACCGAGCATCTGGCAGAAATGGTCTGCTCAAATTCCTTCCGCTCGGATGATGACGAACAGAACGCCGTCGGCCTGCTGCATTGGGAAATGCGCGCAGCGGGCGGGTTGATCATGCAGATGGCGGATCGTCACGCCTTGCCAGCGGGTGGTGCGCTGGCGGTGGACCGCGACGCGTTCGCGCTGGCCGTGACCGAGGCGCTGCTGGCGCTGCCGAATGTCTCGGTTGCGCGCGATGAAGTGACCGACCTGCCGCAGGATGGGCATTGGATCATCGCCACCGGGCCGCTGACCTCGGACGCGCTGGGGCAGGCGATTGCGGTCGAGACCGGGACCGATGCGCTTGCGTTTTTCGATGCCATCGCGCCGATTGTCTATTTCGACAGCATCGACATGTCGCAGGCCTGGTTCCAGTCGCGATATGACAAGGGCGAGACAGAGGCCGAGCGCAAAGCCTATCTCAACTGCCCGATGACACGCGACCAATATGAGGCCTTCATCGACGCGCTTCTGGCCGCTGACAAGACCGAGTTCCATGAGGGCGAGACAGCGGGCTATTTCGACGGCTGCCTGCCTATTGAGGTCATGGCCGAACGCGGACGCGAGACCTTGCGTCATGGGCCGATGAAGCCGGTCGGACTGACCAATCCACATGCGCCCGACGTCAAGCCCTATGCGGTGGTGCAGTTGCGCCGCGACAATGCGCTGGGGACGCTCTACAATATAGTGGGCTTCCAGACCAAGATGAAATACGGCGCGCAAGCTACTGTTTTCAAGATGATACCGGGGCTGGAGGCTGCGTCTTTTGCGCGGCTGGGCGGTATTCATCGCAACACGTTTCTGAATTCGCCAACGCTGCTTGATAACAGTTTGCGGCTGCGTTCCAAGCCCCATATCCGCTTCGCGGGGCAGATCACCGGGGTTGAAGGCTATGTCGAGTCCGCCGCGATGGGCTTGCTGGCAGGGCGTCTGGCTGCGGCCGAGATCCTTGGGCTGCCCGCAAGTCCGCCGCCGCGCGAGACGGCAATAGGCGCGCTGGTGCATCACATCACTGGCGGGGCCGAGGCCAAGACATTTCAGCCGATGAATGTGAATTTCGGGCTTTTCCCGCCCATCGACGCGCGCGGCGGGCGGCGCGGGCGGCGCGACCGCTACAAAGCCTATACGGACCGCGCCAAGGCGGCCTTCATGGATTGGCTCGGCGCAAGAGATGCCGCCTGAGCCACGCGTCACCCGTTTCGCGCCATCACCGACAGGCCCGCTGCATCTGGGCCATGCCTATGCAGCCCTGATCGCTCGGGAGCGGGCAGGGGCCGGGCAGTTCCTGCTGCGGATCGAGGATATTGACCAGAGCCGCTGCCGCCCCGAGTTTGAGGCGCAAATCTTTGAGGATTTGCGCTGGCTTGGCCTCGACTGGG
>PXDM01000548.1 GCA_003565055.1 Paracoccaceae bacterium | reverse complement strand
GAAGACCAGCTGATGTGGCGATATCCCCCATGCGTCGCGCAAGTAATTGCCCACAGCTTTGGCTCGGCGCTCGGACAGAGCATGATTATAGGCCTCGGCACCAAAGCTGTCCGTATGCCCTTCAATCAAAATCGTCTTTCCCGTACGCAGCGTTTCGCGCAACTGCGGTGCGATGCGGTCCAGCGCGCGCCTTGCGTCCGGCGCAAGGTCTGCGTGGTCAAAGGCAAAGAATACTGTCAATATGTGACCGACTGCCTCTGCGGCGATTTCTGGCTCCGGAACGCGTAAATCCGGTCGGGCGCGGATTTCAGCACTGCGCGATGCGGGCGTATCAATCTGCTCCGCAGCAGCAGTGGCTGGGACAAGCGCGCTTGTCGAGCCAATAAGGGCTGCAAGAGCAAGCGCGGAAAAGCAACTCAGATAGGTACGCATAGTGTTTTCCTTTCGTGACTCTGTGTTGATGAGAAGACATTCCCTATCCGGGCGAAGGCCGGGCGCTCAGTCGAGGCGTAGGGCCGGGCAGCGCTGTGAGGGCCGATTGATCAGGATATCCACGCCTGCCAAGCCATGGCGTATGTGACTTTTTAGGACCGAAGGCTCACATCTCGTCACAGGCCATTGTGGGGTCTCACTGGCCCATGCGTTATTGCGGGGTTCGGCCTGCGAAGCTCCTGATACGGGTGTCGCCAGACAGAGAGCCAGACAGCATAGGCAGCAATAATGCTGGAAAGACATGTTCTTGTCCTTTCTGCAGAAGATGGCCAGGGGCAGAGAAACCCGCCCCCGGCTTGCGCTGAGATCAGCGACGGGTTCCGGGATAGGGCACAGTGGGGCGACCCTGACGCAAATTCAGATGGTTGCCCATCTCCCAACCAGCGCGGTCCCATGCTTTGATCGCGCCGGATAGCGGTGCGGGACAAAGCCTGCGATTGACGCAAGCGCGCGCGGCATCACCCGTATGCTGGATGATGCGGTTCTGGGCAGACGCAGCAGTGCCGGTGACTGAGAGTGTCGTCGCCACAAAAGCCCCGAGTGCGAGTGTTTTCAAAAGGACTGTCATTTGATGGTCTCCGCTTTCTGTTGGTTCAAGTTTTGCGTGAAACGGGGACGACAAAGCAGCCAGCCAAACGGCCCAGCTGCGATGCAGCTGCAGGCGCACCCCGGATAGCGGGGTTCCCCTCGATGACAGTGTTAAGTGTTCCGAAGCTGGCCCCGGACCCTGTCACCTTGCCTGCACCATGGTGTTGGACCGGGCAGGCAGGGTTTCGCGACGCGCGCGGGATTAATTTTCGGTTTTTATGTCTATGCGATGCGTCAATGTGGTCACATCACCAGCCGGGCTTTCCAGAATCCAAGCATAATCGAAGGGCGTTTCGACAGCCCCACGCAGGGTCAGGACAATCTCCTGACCGGGGGCAAGGGCATAGTCGGCGCGGAAATCACTGGCCAGAATGCGCGAGCGCAACGCGTCATCGATCTGCACGGCAAAACTGCCCTCTGCAGCCTCATCAAGACGCAGCCCGAGGGCGCAGGGCATCACCCGCTCACTGGTATCAAAAATCCCATCCGAGGCGGAATGCACGCTGATTTGGGGCTCTCTTCCGCCGAAAAGTATCGCACGGCATGTCGTGCCCTCCGGTGCGTGATGGAGAACCAGTTCTGGTAGCATTGCCTGTGACGTGGCCCCCGTATCCTGAATCTGCGCGACAGGATCGGGTTCATCCGGGATTGTGGCTTCCGCCGCTGGCGCAACGAGCGTCGGCTTTGGATCGTAAAATACCCAGAACAGCGCGGACAGACTAGACATGCCAATCGCGAAAGCCAGGGCCACGGCCCAGCCCTGTGTTTTCTTGACAGTCGTTTTAACTTCCGGGACAGGCGACGCCTGATCGTTGGAGATCAGCGGCCGGAGCCTGTCCATGCCATCGCGCAGTGAAGCGATCACGTGCGATCTTGTGTGCTCCAGCGCCGGTAGCCCTTGGGTGCTTTCGGTGGGCGCTGGAAGCAGGATGACTGATCTGGTACCCTTCGATGCACAGGGCGCGAAGAGCGTATCGGACTGCGCAAGTTTGGATGCGAGGTGATAGTCCTGCGCAATGATCTGCATATCGCTGTCAAGAGCACCCGTGCTCCAGATCACCAGTTCGGCGGTGTCGACAGGACAGATGTCATGCCCTTGCAACTGCATCCAATGCGCGATGGCAACTGGCAGCTCCCATGATCTGCCAGACTCAATTTTGCTGCTCAGCCGCAATTCGAAGCGGGTCTGAGGCAGGTCAAGCGCGCGCGACAATGGCCCGCCTGTGGTGACGAAGTCATTGTAGCGCGCACTGATCTCGATCGGTTTGTAATCGTCTTGCGTGAAGACCAGAGAGCAAGGCGCCTTGCGCAATGGCTGCAAGCGAAGGATCTGACTCGGCCCACCGGTCGTTGGAATGACAATAGCGACGCGCATGTCGCAAAACCTATCAGGAAAACCCGTAAATTGAACGGCTTTCTGCGCGCGGCTTCACAACAGGAAGATTTCTGTCGCCGGGTCGCGGAGCAGGTCGCGTACATTCTCCATTTCGGCGAAACTGGCGTCGAGCGGGAGCTGAATGACGCCTGCCACAGCGTCGCCCAGCGCGATCCGCGCAGCTTCGCCGCCTGCGCCTCGCAGCTCCATGAACTGTATCTCAGGCGCGGTCTCGGGAATGCGGATCACCAGCCAATCCATGGCATTGTCTTCGGTCAGGATCTCAAGCCGATAGGGGCCCACATTGCGCAAATCTGTTTGCGCCTCCGCCGCCGCGATGGCTTGAGGCGAGATCGCTCGCGCATGTTGCGACAAAGCATGGTGATAGAGTTTGCGCAGATTAGGCACACCGCGCATCGCCTGCTCTATCCTGAAATCCGACACGCTTGTGTCGCGGGCAGCATATGCCATGATCGCCGCGGCAGAAATCAGCGGTCTGGCCTCAGCGGCAGGGGCATTTCGCAACTCTTGCAATGCTGCGAAAGCGGCTTCTTCGTTTTCGCTTTGACGGCTCATGCGACGCCCTCCATATCTGTGTTGGTGTAGAGCGCGGTCAATTTCTGTGCAAAAACAGAGCGATCCTGGTCCTCGTACTGAGAAAGAGCGTCGCGCCGCCGCGCGTCAAGAACACGGCGCACACCTGTCAGCATCGTATGCAGAGCAAGAAGCGCCTCGCTCTGGTCAAGCACAGACTCGCGCCGGTCTTCAGGTGCCATGTCAGCAAGAGATTTGCGCCGCAGCATAGTGTCGATCCGTTTTTGTCGTCTTGCATCCCATCTGGACCGTGCAAGCGTGCTTTCG
>PXDM01000252.1 GCA_003565055.1 Paracoccaceae bacterium | reverse complement strand
GGCGTCATAATCCAGCGCATCAATCTGCGTGGGCGTCCCGATGATCGAAGGGGCCAGGAGCGTGCCCTCATGCAGCACGGCCGAGAGCGCCTCATCCGCGCGGCGGGTGATATTTTGGGCAAACACGGCCTGATATTCGCGCTGAATGATCTCGCGCTCTTCCTCGGCAAAGCGCGCCTCGAGCGTAATCGGGTCAAACACCCGCGCCAGCGTTGCGGTAAGCTGGGCTAGCTCTTCGGGCTTGCCCGACAGGCTGTAGAACACCGCGCGGTGACTGGTCCATGCGCCCGAATGCCGGTCCGGGCCACGCGCCTCCTCGCCTATGGCGCTGTACCAGGCCAGATGCTCGGCGTAATGCGCGAGTCCCACCTGCTCATCGGGGTCAAAGGGGCGCGCAATGCGCAAGATCACCTCCGCGCGGCCTGTCGTGTCAGTGGGGGTGATATGGTAGGCGATAGCGCGCAGGGGGTGCGTGACATGCCATGCACTGGCCCCTATGGCGCAAAGTATCAGCGCAAAAACACTCAGTTTCTTGAAAAGGGTCATTGGGAAATCCAGTAATCGGTCAGTCGTCAGGAACAGCTTCCAGCAGGTCGCCCGGTTGGCAGTCGAGCGCGGCGCAGATCTTCGCCAATGTTTCAAACCGGATGCCGCGCACCTGACCGGTTTTCAGCAGGCTCAGGTTCTGGGTGCTGATACCGATCACCTCGGCCAGATCCTTGGATTTCATCTTGCGTTTGGCCAGCATCACATCCAGCCGGACGATGATCTGCATCAGATGAAACCCTCATTGTCGCGGGCGATCCGGATGGCCTCGCGCATGATCCAGCCCACCAGCCAGAACATGGCCCCGCACAGGATCAGGCCGCCCGAGTCCGAGTTGAAGTAGAAACGCGCAGGCAGCCCGCCATCCGGGTTATGCCATGAAATGATCAATGGGCTGAGGAAATGCGCCAGATGATCCAGCCCCCCCGACAAGGCCGTGCCAATTCCCGCAAAGCGGAAGCCGCGTGCGATACGCTCGTCAAACAGCACGCCCTGACGCACAAGGTTGAGCACATGCATTGCCATGAACACCGCCGCCAACCCCGCTGCGACTGGCAATAACCAGATCACGGCATAGACAATCCGCGTTTGCTGCGCAATCTGGGCAGCCGGATGGGCGAACCGGCTGTCATACCAGCGCTCTGGTGACAGGATCGCGAAATCCAGCGTGTTCTGCGCTGTGACGAAGACATAGAAGAGGCAGAACACTCCCATCACGGGCAATAGCGCTGTCGCCATGCGTTGAATGCGTTGCATCTGCCGTTCCCTAAAGAAATTCATGTTTAGCATGAATTTATGATTGCATGGATTGAGCGATGCAAGTCATAATCTGCCTATAGATTGTATATTTCAGGTGAAGGCTGTGCCGGAAACATCCGAATTCGACCGCAAGCTTCAGGCGGCGCTGACCGAGTTGCAGGCCACGGGCATGAGGAGGCGGTGGTCGTTTAATCCTTATGAAAGTAACCTATTGCGGTGGCTGGGCTTTCGCGTGCGCCCGCCGCATTACAGATCCTTCTGGCGCGCGTTCTTCGGGATTGGGCTGTATTTCGGGATCATCTGGGGCATCGGCATGTGGATCATGCTCTGGCGCTTCGAGTGGACGGGCGCAGGTGTCCCATGGCGCTATATTATCGGCACCTGTCTCGTTGGCACGCTCTACGGGCTGTTCATGGCACTGTCGTTGCGCCGCGATCGTCGCAAATATCGCCTGAGCAAGTGGGACGATCTATGAAAACCAACCGCGATGCGCTCTGGTCACTGATCTTCCTGCTCGGGCTGCCGGTGGTGTTCTTCGGGGCGATGCAGGTGCTGGCGCTGGCCATGCCCGATACCCCGCGCGCGCCCTATCAAACGGCGCTGGTGATGGCCTTGGGTCTGATCTGGTTTGCCCCTTCTGCACTGTGGCAGGAGCGGACTATTGCGGTGCCAAACGGACCACGCCAGTCTCGCAGACACTTTATCGGCTTGGCCGCTTTGTTTGCCGTGATCCTAGCGGTAAACACTCCGCAGGCTGACGATGGGCTTGCACCCACGCTGTCAAGGTGGCTGCCGTTTCTGGGGGTCATCATGGTAATGGGCTTGTGGGAGCTTGTGGTGCATGTCAACCGCCAGCGACCTCTGGCCCGCCGCGTCCTGGGTCGCCGCGCGCGGCGCAGCATGGGCTTTGCCACGCTTATGGCGCTGACGCTCTGGCTGATTGCGCAGGCAACGGCAGCGCAGGCGCTGTGGATCTGGCTGATCTGTCTGGGCGTGGTGGCGGGCGTGCTGATCCCGGGCACAGTGCCGCGCGCGGGTGCATCACGGCTGGGGCGCTGGGTGATGGGGTTGGGCGAAGAACTGTCCTTCGGCGCGGCAGTTCTGGTGCTTTTCTGGATCAGCGGAACCGCGCGCCCCGAAGACCCCGACCAGCAAATCGCCTTTCTTGTCACATCCGTGGTGGGAATCACGGGGGCCTTGGTGTTGTTTGCGCTGGTCTTGCCGTGGTTTTTTCCACGAAGCCCCGCGCAGATCGCTCCCGCCAGTAAGGACGATATTTCAGATGGATACCGCTAAATGACCACTGACCGCGAAGCCTATTTCTTCTGGGGCGCAATCTTTGGCACTGCGCTTCTGGTCACGCTTTTGCACAACCTGCCCGCGCATGGTAATGACCGAACCACCGATTGGGGAGGCTTCGCATTCCACGGCGCCGTGCTTGTAGTTTTACTGATGCCGGGGTGGTTGCACCAAACGCAGAATCCCGCGACAGCCGAAGGGCCACGAAAGGCGCGTGGGTTTCTGCTGTTCATTCTGGGGCTTATGCCGCTGATAAGCTTGTATCTTGGATTTCCTAGCGCAGCGCAGGGACTAACGCTTGCGCAACTCTTCGACAAGCTGTCGCTCACACTGATCATCATGGCTGCGCTGAGCACAATCTGGCTATGGTGGTTCGGGCCTATGGTATGGCGACACGCCCGGATGCGCCGCGTTTTGATCAAGGAGTTTGGCTCTGTGATCGGCTGGGCGCTTGGCTTGGCGATCTTGTTCGGGGTCATGAAAGGCTGGCCTGTGCCGCAGGTGATCTGGGTCTGGCTGTTCCTGATCGGCCTGCTTGGGAATGCGATCGCGCCTATGACATTACCGCGCAAACATGGGGCCAGCGACTTGGCGCGCACAACGCTTTTGCTTGGGGAGTGGCTATCAATAACCGCTTTTATGACCATCTGCATTCTCTTGACAAGTTTTGAGGCCGACCCTGTACCTGGTTTGATTGGCGCTGCGTTGGGGATAGGCGTATGGGGCG
>PXDM01000473.1 GCA_003565055.1 Paracoccaceae bacterium | reverse complement strand
GCCGCCGCGCCCATCCCGCCCGCGATCCGCGCGCGGAAGGTCTCACGATCGCCATAGAGCGCGCCTGTCTCGCGGCGGTAGTCGTCAATCCCGTCGAGCACCGCATCGCGTCCGAAAAGATCAAGCGCGACGCCGACATACCCCGCCTCGGCCATCGCGTCGGCGCGCGCGATCTCGTGATCATTGAGCCCGTCCCAGTCATGCACGATCAGCACGGTGCCCAAGGGCTCTGCGGCAGGACGTGCAACATAGCCCTCAAAGACCGTATCGCCGACTGTGTATTCAAAGGTTTCCGCAATCGCTGCGGTCGAGAGCAGGGCAGAAAACCCGCCGATGAGCGTCAAGTGGCGTGTGAACATGGTGAAGTCCTCCTGTCAGGTGACAGAAGATAGCGCTTGGCCGCTCAAATCCAGCCCGGATCAGGCCAGCCGCGCCTTGACCGCTGCGCCTGCCTTGCCGAAATCCATCTGACCGCCATACTGAGACTTGAGCGCCGCCATCACCGCCCCGATATCGCGCACAGAGCTCGCCCCGGTCTCGGCAATCACAGCGTCAATCGCGGCGGTCATTTCAGCCTCGGTCAACTGGCGCGGCAGGAAGCTCTCGATCACACCAATCTCGGCCATTTCCTTTTCCGCCAGATCAAGCCGCGCGGCTTCCTCATAGGCGCGGGCCGAATCGCGGCGCTGCTTGACCATGCGCGTCAGGACCGTGACCAGATCGGCCTCGGTCAGCTCGGACACGCCCTGATCCCCGCGCGCGGCAATTTCACGGTCCTTGATCGCGGCGTTGATCAGCCGCAAGGTCGCGAGCCGCGTCGTGTCCTTGGCCCGCATTGCCGCCTTCAATTCGGTCGTGATCTTGTCTTGCAGGGACATGGCGGCGCTCCTCATGGCTTGGGCATGGATGTCCCTGTGGCATACCGAAGCGCGCTCTGGCCCACAAGCGCGAAGCATGCACGGCGGGCGGCTTGATTCTTCCCGCGCGCCCGCTTAGAGACTGGCGAAATCCGACCAGACGGAGTGTGGCCCATGTCCTCCCCCAATCCCAAACCCACGGCTTGCCTCGCGCTCGCGGATGGGACCGTTTTCTATGGCCGCGGCTTCGGGGCCACGGGCGAGACAGTGGCCGAGCTGTGTTTCAACACGGCGATGACCGGCTAT
Source organism: Paracoccaceae bacterium (assembly GCA_003565055.1). Classification (GTDB taxonomy): domain Bacteria; phylum Pseudomonadota; class Alphaproteobacteria; order Rhodobacterales; family Rhodobacteraceae; genus Roseinatronobacter. The sequence continues at coordinate 2,175 of PXDM01000473.1, read as the reverse complement.
CAGGAAATCATGACCGATCCGTCCTATGCGGGCCAGATCGTGACCTTCACCTTCCCCCATATCGGCAATGTCGGGGTGACACCGGAGGATGATGAGACCGCCGAGCCGGTCGCCGCCGGGATGGTGGTGAAATGGGACCCGACCGCGCCGTCGAACTGGCGCGCAACAGGGGATCTGGTGGGCTGGCTGGAAAGTCGCGGGCGGATTTGCATCGGCGGTGTGGACACGCGCCGCCTGACCCGCGCGATCCGCCAGCAAGGCGCGCCCCATGTCGCGCTCGCGCATGACCCCGAGGGCAATTTCGACATCGAGGCGCTGGTGGCGAAAGCGCGGGGTTGGCGCGGCCTCGTGGGGCTCGATCTGGCGCGCGATGTGACCTGCGCGCAGAGCTATCGCTGGGACGAGATGCGCTGGGCCTGGCCCGAGGGCTACCAGCGCCAGACCGCGCCGCAGCACAAGGTCGTGGCGATTGATTACGGCGCGAAACGCAACATTCTGCGCTGCCTGGCCTCGGCGGGCTGCGATGTGACCGTGCTGCCCGCTACGGCGACGGCAGAGGACGTGCTGGCGCTCGCGCCCGATGGGGTGTTCCTGTCCAACGGACCGGGGGATCCGGCTGCGACCGGCGCATATGCCGTGCCAATGATCCGCGAGGTTCTGGCCGCTGATCTGCCGGTTTTCGGCATCTGTCTGGGCCATCAGATGCTGGCGCTGGCACTCGGTGCGCAGACCGTGAAGATGAATCACGGCCATCACGGCGCGAACCATCCGGTCAAGGATCATGACACGGGCAAGGTCGAGATCACCTCGATGAACCACGGCTTTGCCGTGGACAGCCAGACCCTGCCTGCAGGCGTGATCGAGACGCATACCTCGCTCTTTGACGGTTCGAATTGCGGCATCCGGCTGGCCGACAAGCCGGTTTTTTCCGTGCAGCACCACCCCGAAGCCAGCCCCGGCCCGCAAGACAGCTTCTACCTGTTCGAGCGCTTCGCGGCCCATATGGCGGCGCGCAAGGCAGCCTGAGCGCTGAACGCGCGCGATTGGAGGGCAGGTAATGGGGTTGGAGCCTTGGGATGAATTACGCACCGCCCTGCATGTCGCGCGCGCAGGCACGGTCAGCGGCGCGGCGGTGAGCCTCGGCGTCCATCACGCGACCGTCATCCGGCACATTGACGCGCTCGAAGACCGCATCGCGGTCAAGCTCTTTCAGCGCCATGCCAAGGGCTACACACCCACCGAAGCTGGCCGCGCGCTGTTCGAGGTCGCCAGGGAAACCGAGCAGCGCTTCGAACAGCTCTCCGCGCGCCTGCAGGATTTGCAGGAAGGGATCTCCGGCCCGCTCATCGTGACGACCATCCCGGAACTCAGCGCGGCCTTGGTGCCTGTGATGGCCGAGATGCTGCGCAGCTATCCCGGCCTCCTGCCCTGCCTGCGCACCGAAGAGCGCGTCCTGCGTCTGGAATATGGCGAGGCCCATGTCGCCGTGCGCGCAGGCGCGAAGCCGCAAGAGCCTGATAACGTGGTGCAATCCCTCGGCGATTTGCCCATCGGGCTCTATGCCAGCGAGAGCTATCTCGCGCAGCACGGCCAGCCGCGCGATGAGGCCGATCTCGCCTCGCATCGCTTCATCGGCATGGGCGAAGGCGAGCTGCGCCCGGCTGCCGCTGCATGGATGCAAGCGCAGGGCGTCGCGATTGCTTTCGCGAGCAATGACCACAACACGCGCCTCGCGGCGATTTCGTCGGGGCTGGGTCTGGGCTTCGTGCCCGAGGCTCTGGCAGTGCAAGCCGGGCTCACGCGCGTCATGCGCAGCCGCCCCGACTGGTCCGCGCCGCTCTGGCTGGTCACGCATGTCGACCTGCATCGCAGCCCCAAGGTTCAGGCCTGCACCAAGCTGATCCGCGCGCATCTGGCCGCATGGATCGCGCCTCCATCCACCGCATGACCACAGGCTCCATTTTCCACTTGCGGTGTCAGAGTGACATCTTTAGACGGGTCAGCGGAGACGTGGCCGAGTGGTCGAAGGCGCTCCCCTGCTAAGGGAGTAGGCCCGGAAGGGTCTCGTGGGTTCGAATCCCATCGTCTCCGCCATCCATCACTGAATTTATTGGATAAAATAAGGGTAGCGAGCAACTCCCCACATAAGGCTCAACTCCTCCAAAACGCTTGGCT
>PXDM01000114.1 GCA_003565055.1 Paracoccaceae bacterium | reverse complement strand
GTCGAGCCGCGCCTCGTCGACCTCGTTGGGGTCGATCTCCACCGAGAACTCGTGGTCTTCGCCGAAGGGCACGGCGGCGCGAATCGCTGCCCCCAGATCCTCGATCAGGTCGGGCGTCATCAGCGTGGGCGTGCCGCCGCCCCAGTGCAGCCGCGCGAGTTGCACCCCTTGCGGCAGGTATTTGCGTAGCAAATCAAGCTCGGCCTTGAGCGCTTCGACATAGGCGAGCACGGGCGCATCGCTGATCGTGCCTTGCGTACGACAGGCGCAGAACCAGCAGAGCCTGCGGCAGAACGGCACATGCAGGTAAAGCGAGATTGCGCTTCCCGCTGGTATCTGTTCCACCCAATGCGCCAGAGCGTCACGCGGCAGATCGGCAGAGAAATGCGGGGCGGTCGGGTAACTCGTATAGCGCGGCACGCGCGCGTTGAATAAACCCAAGTCCGAAAGTTGCTTTACATGCGTCATGTGGTTACCTTGGGGGTATACCCATGTATACGCCTTGATGCAGATCAAACACCATGACCAGAACTTCGCCCAAGCTACAGCCGTATTCGCAGGAATGCAGCGATTGTCCGATCCGTCACAGAGCTGTTTGCGCCCGCTGCGAAAGCGACGAGCTGGATGCCTTGGAGCAGATCAAATATTACCGCAGCTTCGAGGCTGGGCAGACTGTCGTCTGGGCGGGCGACAAGATGGATTTCGTGGCCTCTGTCGTGACCGGGATCGCAACGCTGAGCCAGACCATGGAAGACGGGCGGCGGCAGATGGTGGGGCTGTTGTTGCCCTCCGATTTCGCAGGGCGTCCGGGGCGCGAGACCTCGGCCTATGACGTGACAGCGGCGACCGATCTGGTCATGTGCTGTTTTCGCAAGAAACCGTTTGAAGACATCATGTTGCGCACCCCGCATATTGGCCAGCGCCTGCTCGAGATGACGCTCGACGAATTGGATGCGGCGCGCGAATGGATGCTGCTTCTGGGCCGTAAGACCGCGCGCGAGAAGATCGCGAGCCTGATCTGCATCATCGCCCGGCGCGACGCGTCGTTGCAACTCAGCGGTGCGGATGGCGCGCTGCGTTTCGATCTGCCGCTGACGCGTGAGGCGATGTCGGAATATCTCGGCCTGACGCTGGAGACTGTCAGTCGCCAGATGTCAGCCCTGCGCAAGGAAGGGCTGATTCTGACCGAGGGCAAGCGTCAGGTGGTTATCCCTGATTTCGACCTCTTGCTGGAAGAAACCGGCGACGATTCGGATGGTGGTTTTCTGGTCTGACGCGGGATCAGCGCGCCAGAAACACCGCTGTGTCCATGTCTTCGAGAAGATTGCGCGTCGTGCCCCCGAGAATCGCCTGGCGCAGCCGTGAATGGCTATAGGCCCCGATGACCAGCAGATCCGCCGCCTGTTCCGTTGCGTGACGGCGCAGGATGTCACTGATGCGGGGCAGGGTTTTCGCGACGACGGAAATATCGACCTTGCAGCCATGGCGCACCAGAAGCTGCGCGAGCAGGCCGCCGGGGTCGGAGCGTTCCAGCCCGTGGCTTGGCGGGTCGACGACCAGCAGGTTCACCAGATCGGCCTCGACCAGAAGCGGCAGCGCGGCGCGGGCGGCGGCCATCGCCTCATCGCTCTGGTTCCACGCCAGAACGATCTTGCCGAACTCGGGCAGGGGCGCGCCGAGCTTGGGTGGGATCAGCACCGGGCAGTTGCCCTCGAAGAGCACCGCTTCGGTGATGATCTCATCCTGCGGCGAGGTCCCGTCGCCATAGGGGCGCGGCATGACGACCAGATCGGAAAACCGTGCCTTGAGCCCCACATAGGCGGCCAGGCCACCCATCGTGAGCACGGCCTTGTCCGTGCTCCAGCGCAAGCTCGCAGGGCGGAGCGCTTCGCGCACTGTCTCGACCAGCGCATCGGCGCGCGCCTGAGCCTCATCCAGCGCGCTCTGATAGATCACCGCCGGAGCACCCGCATAAAAGCCCACGCTCTGCGTCGTGTCGATGCCCAGACAGCAGATTTCGAGATGCGCCCGGAAGCGGGTCGCAAGGCTCTGTGCCGTGGCCAGAAGCGGTCCGACCTGATCCTGCGCCGTGATGAAGATGCAGATCGATTTATACGCCATGTCCGTCTCCCCAAGGGTTGTCGTTTCGGGGTCAAGGATGACGCGCTGGCAAGGCGCGCGCGATGATCTGGCGCAAGTGATTTGCGCAAAGAAATTGACATGAATCAAAGTCACTTTTGGGGAGCCGTGACAAAACGCATCATCCAAAACAGTGTCTGCCGCTGATAAGACCCGCAGCAGATCGATAAAAGGGGACACAGATTATGTGGGACTACATCAAGCTGGCGGTGTTGGGAGTGATTGTGGTGACAGCCGCAATTGCAGCCAGCATGGCGCGCGATTTGCCATATCTGGTCCATATGCTTGTGATCATCACTGCCGCGGCGATCACATTCATCTGGACCATTCGTCGAATCGGAGAGCCGGTTCCTGTTGCCAATCAGAATGAATACATGGACGGCCCGATCCGTTACGGGGTCATCGCGACCGCGTTCTGGGGCGTTGTGGGCTTTCTGGTGGGCGTGGTGATCGCGTTTCAGTTGGCCTGGCCGGAGCTGAATTTCGTCTGGGCCGAGGGCTACTTGAATTTCGGGCGTCTGCGTCCCCTGCATACCTCTGCGGTGATTTTCGCCTTCGGGGGCAATGCGCTGATCGCATCGGCGTTTTACGTGGTCCAGCGCACCTCGGCGGCGCGGCTCTGGGGCGGGGGGCTCGCATGGTTCGTGTTCTGGGGCTATCAGATCTTCATCGTCATGGCCGCGACCGGCTATGTGCTGGGCTCGACCCAAGGCAATGAATATGCCGAGCCCGAATGGCTGACCGACCTGTGGCTGACCATCGTCTGGGTGGCGTTCCTTCTGGTCTTCATGGGCACGCTGATCAAGCGCCGCGAGCCGCATATCTATGTGGCCAACTGGTTCTACATGGCCTTCATCATCACAGTGGCGATGCTGCATCTGGTCAACAATCTGGCCATCCCCGTCTCGGTCTTCGGCTCCAAGTCGATCCCGGTCTGGTCAGGCGTGCAATCGGCCATGATCCAGTGGTGGTACGGCCATAACGCAGTGGGCTTCTTCCTGACCGCCGGGTTCCTGGGCATGATGTATTACTTCATTCCCAAGCAGGCGGAACGTCCGGTCTACAGCTACAAACTGTCGATCATGCATTTCTGGGCGCTGATCTTCCTCTATATCTGGGCGGGTCCGCACCATCTGCATTACACAGCGCTGCCCGACTGGGCGCAGACGCTGGGCATGACCTTCTCGATCATGCTCTGGATGCCAAGCTGGGGCGGCATGATCAACGGTCTGATGACGCTTTCGGGTGCATGGGACAAGCTGCGCACCGACCCGGTGATCCGCATGATGGTGGTCTCGGTCGGTTTTTACGGCATGGCGACCTTCGAGGGGCCGATGATGTCGATCAAGACCGTCAACTCGTTGTCGCATTACACGGACTGGACCATTGGTCACGTCCATTCGGCAGCACTTGGCTGGAACGGGATGATCACCTTCGGGATGCTCTATTATCTGGTGCCGAAACTCTGGCAGCGTCAGGGGCTTTACAGCCTGCGGCTGGTCAGCTGGCATTTCTGGCTCGCGACCATCGGGATCGTGCTCTACGCCGCATCGATGTGGGTCACGGGCATCATGGAAGGTCTGATGTGGCGTGAAGTGGATGCGCAAGGCTTCCTCGTGAATTCCTTCGCTGACACGGTGGCCGCGAAATTCCCGATGTATGTGGTGCGTGGCCTGGGCGGGACGATGTTCCTCGTGGGGGCAATCATCATGTGCTACAACCTGTGGATGACTGTCACAAACAGCCCCGAGCGCGAGCGCGCGGCGGCTGGTCGTGCGGTCCCTGCTGAATAAGAAAGGGCAGGACAATGGGTATTCTTGACCATCACAAGAAAATCGAGACGCATGCCACGCTGCTGCTGGTGCTGTCGTTTCTGGTCGTCACCATCGGGGGCATCGTGCAGATCGTGCCGCTCTTCTATCTCGACAATACGATCGAGGAAGTCGAAGGCATGCGCCCCTATTCCCCGCTGGAGATCGCGGGCCGCGAAATCTACGTGCGCGAAGGGTGTTACGTCTGTCACAGCCAGATGATCCGCCCGATGCGCGACGAGGTGGAACGTTACGGTCATTACTCGCTCGCAGCCGAGTCGATGTATGACCATCCGTTCCAGTGGGGCTCCAAGCGGACCGGGCCGGATCTGGCCCGTCTGGGTGGGCGCTACAGTGACGACTGGCATGTGCAGCACATGATCGAGCCGCGCGCGGTGGTGCCGGAATCGATCATGCCATCCTATGGGTTCATGATGAACCGCGTGCTGACCCGCGATGATGCGGAACATGTGCGCGACATCATGCGGATCTATCGCATGCTGGGCCATCCCTACACGGATGAGATGATGGAGAACGCGGTCAGCGACTTCTTTGCACAGGCGGATGAATTCGGTGATCCTGTCGCCGACCGCTATCCCGGCGCGCAGCAGCGTAACTTCGACGGCCAGCCCGAACTGACCGAGATGGATGCGATCATCGCCTATATGCAGATGCTCGGCACATTGGTTGATTTCGAGACCTTCGTGCCCTCGGCGAGCCGGTAAAGGGGGCGGTCATGGAAACCTATACCTGGCTGCGCGCTTTCGCCGATAGCTGGCATCTGTTGTTCATGTTCCTGTTCTTCATCGGGGTGTTCATCTACATCCTGCGCCCCGGTGCGAACAAGGTTCACGATGAGACAGCGAACATGATTTTCCGTAATGATGACAAGCCTGCGGGGGATGACAGTGCCCCCCGCACGGGGCGTCACGATGAAGCGAAAGAGGCCCGCTGATGGCTGACGACAATTCTGACAACAAGGTCACGCCCGCATCGCGGCAATATCCCGATCCGGCAGTCAAGTTGAAGCAGGACCCGCCGACCACAGGCCATAGCTGGGACGGGATCGAAGAATACGACAATCCCATGCCGCGCTGGTGGGTTTGGATCTTCATCATCACGGTGATCTGGTCCGTAGGCTACTGGATCGCCATGCCCGCCTGGCCGGGCATCCAGCAGGCGACGTCGGGGATGCTCGGCTATTCGTCCCGCGCCAATGTGGTTGCCGAAATCGAGGAATTCGAGGCACGCAACGAGCAGTTCTTCGCGCAGCTTGTTGAGACCGATCTCGACGAGATCCGCGCCAATGATGAGCTGCATCGCTTCGCGATCAATGCTGGCGGCTCGGTCTTCCGCGCGCAATGTTCGCAATGTCACGGCACGGGGGGCGCAGGCGTGCAGGCGTCGGGCTTCCCGAATCTGCTCAATGACGACTGGCTCTGGGGCGGCACGATGGAGGATATTCATCAGACTGTGCTCTATGGCATCCGCAACGAGGATTACCAAGATGCGCGCTGGTCCGAAATGCCGGCCTTTGGCCAGGATGGGTTGCTGGACAATGACGAGATTGATCAGGTCGTGAATTACGTCCTGTCGCTCTCGAACTCGGACCATGACAGCCAGTTGGCCGCAGCCGGGCAGGAGCTTTATGAGCTGAACTGTGCGTCGTGCCATATGGATGACGGCAGCGGTGACTATTTCATCGGGGCACCTGCGCTGAACAATCAGGTCTGGCTCTATGGCGGCACGCCGGAGGCTATTCGCGAGACAATCTACTATTCGCGTTTTGGTGTGATGCCGGGCTTTTCGTCGCGCCTGCGTGACGCCGAGATCCGGGCGGTTGCGGCCTATGTTCACCAGCTTGGTGGCGGGCAGTAAAACAAGCCTTTGAAAAGCTTTGACCGGCCCCCTTCGCGGGGCCGGTTTTTCATGGGCTGTCCCTGCTCCGGAACCATGCATGCAGAGCGCGGACCCGACGGGCGGGACTGAATGTCGCAGCCTTTGGGGTTTGATCTGCGTCAAGGCGCGGTGCATGTAACAAGCGCAAGATATGCGTGGCTCCCGAGTGGGCCACACCGGCCTTCGTTTCCTGTTCGCGCGTGTTGTCGAAGGTCGGTGTAACCCTCTTCCCCCTCAGCTGCGTCATGTTGTCCAAAGGTGCATTTCCCGCACGCCTTTTGATGCAGGTCAAGGTCCTGCCTGTCGGCCCGTGAAATTGACAGGGTGAACGAACGCAGGAGTCGCATTGTGAGTGCCCAAGACCCAAGCCCGCCCCCCAGTCTCTATCAGGCGCGCGAGCCTATTTTCCCGCGTCGTGTGAAGGGCAGCTTCCGGACGATGAAATGGTGGCTTCTGGCGTTGATGCTGGGCATTTATTACATCGTGCCCTGGATCCGCTGGGATCGCGGGCCGGAGATGCCCAATCAGGCCGTTTTGCTCGATCTGGGCAACCGGCGCTTCTTCTTCTTCATGATCGAAATCTGGCCGCATGAATTCTACTTTGTCGCGGGCCTGTTGATCATGGCGGGGATCGGGCTGTTCCTGTTCACCTCGGCGCTGGGGCGGGTCTGGTGTGGCTATGCCTGCCCGCAGACCGTCTGGACGGATCTGTTTATTCAGGTGGAGCGCTGGATCGAAGGCGACCGCAATGCCCGGCTGCGCCTGCACCGGCAGAACTGGAACGCCGAGAAAATCCGCAAATACGGGCTGAAATGGACCGCATGGTTCCTGATCGGCATGGCCACGGGCGGCGCCTGGGTCTTCTATTTCGCAGATGCGCCCACGCTCTTCGTCGATCTCTTCACCGGACAGGCGCATCCGATCGCCTATCTGACGGTCCTGATCCTGACGATGACGACCTTCCTCTTCGGCGGGTTCTTTCGTGAGCAGGTCTGCATCTATGCCTGCCCCTGGCCGCGCATTCAGGCCGCGATGATGGATGAGGACACGATCACCATCGACTACCGCCATTGGCGCGGCGAGCCGCGCGGCAAGCTCAAGAAGGGCGAGCTGGACCCCAATCAAGGCGATTGCATCGACTGCATGGCCTGCGTGAATGTCTGCCCGATGGGCATCGACATCCGCAATGGTCAGCAGATGGAATGCATCACCTGCGGGCTGTGCATCGACGCCTGCGACGAGGTGATGGACCGCATCGGAAAACCGCGCGGGCTGGTGGCCTATATGGCGCTCTCCGATCAGGAGGCCGAGCAATCGGGCAAGCCGCAGAAATCCGTCTGGAAGCATATCCTGCGCCCGCGCACGATCCTCTACACGGCGATCTGGTCGCTGGTTGGCATTGGGCTGGTCATCGCGCTCTTCATCCGCGCTGATATGGACATGAGCGTGGCCCCGGTGCGCAACCCCACACATATCGTGCTCTCTGACGGGACCGTGCGCAATGTCTACGACATTCGCCTGCGCAACATGTCGCATGAGCCGCGTGAATTCGCGCTCTCGATCACGGAAAACCCGGATCTGCAATTGTCAATCGAGGGGCTGGAGGAGAACCGCCTTATCGTGGCCCCGGATGAGCAGACCTTGCTGCGGGTCTATCTGACGGCCGCGCCGGGCACGCCGTCGAATACGGCCGAGCGCAGCCCTGTGCGTATCTGGGCCGCTATCCCCGGCAGCAATGAACGCGTATATTCAGACACAGTCTTCAACGGGAGAACGCAATGACCGAGACAAGAAAGCGCGAATTCCGCATGACCGGGCGCAAGGTTCTGATCATCGCCGTATCGGCTTTCGGGGTGATCCTCACGGCCAATCTGCTGCTGGCCTACAATGCAGTCAGCACGTTTCCGGGGCTGGAGGTCGATAACTCCTTTGTCGCCAGCCAGAATTTCAATGAGGAACTTTCCGAACAGCTTGCGCTGGGCTGGGACGTGGAGGCCAGTCATGCCGATGGCATCCTGACACTCGCGATCACGGATGCGGAAGGCGCACCCGTGCGCACGGCCCATCTTGATGCGACGCTGGGCGCTGCGACCCATGTGCGCGATGATCAGGTGCCCGAATTCCGCTTCACGGACGGGGCCTACCGCGCGCCGGTCGAGATCGGACCGGGCAACTGGAACATCCGCCTCTATGCTGTGGCGCAGGACGGGACCGAATTTCGCCAGCGTGTTGTGTTGCATCTCAACTGATGTCGGACGTCCTCGCCCGCCCGTCAGCCTGCCCGGCCTGTGACGCGGCCCCAGCCGCCGAAGCACTCGCCGCGCGCGCGCCGCAGCGCGATGCGCGGCTTTTGGTCTCGGTGCCCGGTGCGCATTGCGCGGCCTGCATCGCGACCATCGAGCGCGATCTCGCGCGGATGGAAGGCGTCACCTCGGCCCGGCTGAACCTGACGCTGAAGCGGCTCAGCGTGGCGGCCGAGGCCGGGATCGAAGCCAGCGACATCATCGCGCGGCTCGATCAGCTGGGCTATGAGGCACATGAGCTGGATGCGGGCACGCTGTCGCTGACCGAGACCGAGCAGCAGGGCCGCGCGCTGCTGATGCGCGTGGGCATCTCGGGCTTTGCGATGATGAATATCATGCTCTTGTCGGTCGCGGTCTGGGCGGGCGCGGACGGGCCGACGCGGGACATGTTCCACCTGATCTCGGCGCTGATCGCGATTCCGACGGTCGCTTTCACGGGCCAGCCGTTTTTCCGCAATGCCTGGCGGGCCGCGCGGGCGGGGCGGATGGATATGGACGCGCCGATTTCCTTCGCGATCCTGCTTACACTCTTCATCTCGATCTATGAGACGCTGCTCTCGGGTGAACACGCCTATTTCGAGGCCGTGGTGATGCTGATCTTCTTTCTGCTGGTCGGCCGATACCTCGATTTCCGCGCCCGCGCTGTCGCGCGCTCTGCGGCGCAGGAACTCGCGGCGCTCGAAGTGCCGCGCGCGACACAGCTTGTGGATGGGGCAGAGCGCGCGGTGAATGTCGCGGATTTGCGCGCGGGCGATATCGTGCTGGTGCGCCCCGGGGGCCGTGTGCCTGTGGACGGTGTGGTGATGCAGGGCCAGTCCGAGATGGACCGCTCGCTCCTGACCGGCGAGACACTTCCGGTTTTCGCTGATACGGGCGCGCTGCTCAGCGCGGGCGAGGTCAACCTGACCGGCCCCTTGCAGGTTCGTGTGACAGCGGCGGGCAAGGACAGCTCGCTGCACCGCATGGCCGATCTGGTGGCCCATGCCGAATCCGCGCGGATGCGCTACACGACCATCGCGCAGCGCGCGGCCAGTGCCTATGCGCCGACGATTCCGATCCTGTCGCTGGGCGCGTTCCTCGTCTGGTTCTGGATTTCAGGGGGGGATCTGCGCCTCGCGATGAATATCGCGGTGGCCAGTTTGATCATCACCTGCCCCTGCGCGCTGGGTCTTGCTGTGCCCGCGGTGGTGACAGCGGCCAGTGGCAAGCTGTTTCGCAAGGGGCTTCTGATCAAGGACGGCACCGCGCTGGAGCGTCTGGCCGAGGTCGACACTGTGATCTTCGACAAGACCGGCACGCTGACCATGGGAACGCCCGCGCCCACGAATCTCGACGCGCATCCGGCAAATGTTCAGCGCGTGGCGCTGGCGCTGGCCGAAAGTTCGGGTCATCCGCTGGCCGCCGCGCTTGCGAAGGGCCTGCGTGCGCTGGATGTGGAGCCTGCCGCACTTGAGACTATCGCGGAAGTGCCGGGCCACGGGATCGAGGCGGAATGGAACGGCGCGCGCGTACGGCTGGGCCGTGCCGAATGGGTCGGCGCCGTGCCCGAGGGGGTGACAGCGGCCTATGTCTCGATGGGTGCGCAGACCCATGGCTTTACTTTCGCCGACCAGCTTCGCCCCGGCGCGGAAACGGTCGTGCGCGACCTTCAGGCGCAGGGCAAGGCGGTCTGGCTGATCTCGGGCGATGTCGCGCCCGTCGTGCGCGATCTGGCCGCGCGGCTGGGGATTGAGAACTGGCAGGCGGGCGCACTGCCGCAGGACAAGGCCGCGAAGGTGGCCGCCCTGCACGAGTCCGGCGCGCGGGTGCTGATGGTCGGCGATGGGCTCAATGACACTGTGGCCCTTTCGGCGGCGCATGTGTCGATCTCACCTGCCTCGGCGCTGGATGCGGCGCGTGCGGCGTCGGACATGGTGCTTCTGGGCCGCGATCTGGCCCCGGTCGCGGATGCGGTGCGGCTCTCGAAAACCGCCATGCAGCGCATCCGCGAAAACCTGTGGCAATCGGGCATCTATAATGTCATCTTCGTGCCCATCGCCTTGCTGGGCTTTGCGACCCCGCTCTGGGCGGCGGCGGTGATGTCCATCTCGTCGATCTCGGTCACGCTGAATGCGTTGCGGCTGAAGTAAGGAGTCTCATGGAAGTTCTGGCGGTGCTGATCCCTGTCTCGCTGGCTCTGGGCCTGTTGGGCCTTGTGGCCTTTCTCTGGTCGCTGAAAAAAGGCCAGTATGATGACCCGGAGGGTGACAGCCAGCGCATTCTCGACCCGCGCTATGATGACAAGCCCAAACCTGTGGAGGACGATCAGCGCGGCTGATTGTGCTTCCAGCGCCGATGTGTCCACATCCACTGATCCATATGCGCGCGCACGAGCGCTTCGACCGAGGCATTGAGCGCTTTCGTCATCGTCACCGGGTCGCTATGGGGCACAGGCGCTTCGACCCGGATGCGGAAGCTCAGCCCGTCGGGCTGGCGGATCGCATAAAGCGGGATCAGAAGCGCGTCATTCTTCAGCGCGATCTCGGCTGAGGAGAGCGCTGTGCGTGCGGGCTGGCCCATGAAGTCGAGAAGCGCGCCATGGGCCATGTAATGATCGGCCACCAGCCCGATCATGCGCCCCTGCCGCAGATACTTCAGAAGCCCCGCAAGCCCGGCGCGATCGCGGGGAAAGACCGGGGCGGCGATATGTTCCATCGCGGCGACATAGCGCGTGTTGAATGCAGGATTGGCCATCGGCATGTAGATGCCCGCGACGTCGCAGCCATGCGCGCGCAGCACCACGCGGGCGGCGTCGTAATTGCCGAAATGCGCCGTCACCAGCACGACCGGGCGGCCCGCGTCGCGGGCGGCTTGCAGCGCGGGCCAGCCTTCGCCCTCGATGGGGCTATGCTGCGCGCGGGCGATGAACGCATCGCCCGAGAACGTCTCGGCGATGGCGCGGGCCATATTGCCGGGCACGGCACGACAGAGCCGCGCGACCTCGCGCTCAGGCAAGTCCGGGGCGACCAGCGCGAGGTTCTTGCGGATCCGCTTGCGCAAGCCCGCAAAGGGGCCGATGAGATGCGCGCCGATCCAGCCCATCGTGGCGATCCGGGCGGGATAGGGCAGCAGCCGCCCCGCGCCCAGAAGCGCCGCAGTCATGCGGTCTTCGGCCCAGTGCTTCCAGCTGGTGCGCGTGTCGGATGCTTGGCTCATGCGCCCGACTTGCACCTGCCGCGCGCCCGCGTCAAGACGCCGCGCTCAATAGCTGTAATCGGCGTAGATGCGGGTCAGATCGCCGTTCCAGTCGCCATGATAGCGCCCGAGCAACTCATCCGCCGGGGTCTGGCCGCTCTCGACACTCTCGCGCAGCGCATTGAGGAAATGCGTCTCATCAGGCAGCATCCCGCCCGCGCCGGGACGGGCGCGGGCTTTCAGCCCGGCTTCGGCAATCGCCACGGTCTCGCGCGCCAGATCATGCAGCTTCACGCCGCCCGCTTGGCCCTGCAATCCTCCGACCGAGGCTGCGACGCGCAGGCCCTCGCGCGTTTCGGCATCAAGACCACGCGCCAGATCCCAGGCCGCATCCAGCGCGGACTGATCATAGGTCAGCCCGACCCAAAGGGCGGGCAGCGCACAAAGCCTGCGCCACGGCCCGCCATCGGCGCCGCGCATCTCGATGAATTTCTTGACGCGGGCCTCGGGGAAGATCGTGGTCAGGTGATCCGCCCAATCCGACAGGGTCGGGATCTCACCGGGCAGGGCGGGCAATTCGCCGCGCAGGAAATCGCGGAAGCTCTGGCCGAGCGCGTCGATATACTGGCCGTCGCGATAGACGAAATACATCGGCACATCGAGCGCGTACTCGACCCATTGCTCGAAGCCGAAACCGTCCTCGAAGACGAAGGGCAGCATGCCGGTGCGCGCGGCATCGAGATCACGCCAGACGCGGCTGCGCCAGCTTTTATGCCCGTTGGGCTGGCCATCGAGAAAGGGCGAGTTGGCGAAAAGCGCGGTCGCAACAGGTTGCAGCGCCAGCGCCACGCGCAGTTTCTGGACCATATCGGCCTCGGACCCGAAATCGAGATTCACCTGCACGGTGCAGGTGCGATACATCATCGTCTTGCCCATGGTGCCCACGCGGTCCATGTAGTCGGTCATCAACCGGTAGCGGCCCTTGGGCATGACCGGCATCGCCTCATGGCTCCAGATCGGGGCCGCGCCAAGGCCGATGAAGCCGATATCGAGCGCATCGGCCACCTCGCGCACTTCGCGCAGATGCAGGTTCACCTCGTCGCAGGTCTGGTGGATCGTCTCCAGCGGTGCGCCTGACAGCTCCAGCTGCCCGCCGGGTTCAAGCGAGACATTCGCGCCGTCTTTCTCCAGCCCGATGATATGGCCGCCCTCCATCACCGGCGTCCAGCCGAAGCGGTCGCGCAGCCCTTCGAGCATGGCGCGCACCGAGCGCGGGCCGTCATAGGGCAGGGGGGTGAGCGTGTCGCGCAGATAGCCGAATTTTTCGTGCTCGGTGCCGATGCGCCACTGGTCCTTGGGTTTGCAGCCTGCCGCCAGATACTCGGCGAGTTGCGACACATGCTCAATCGGCCCGCCGCCGCTTTGGGGAATGGACATCTGCGCTCCGATCCTGCTGTCCCTCGTTTGAGCCCCGAGACTTGGAGCCTGTGGCCCACCCTGTCAAGTCGGCTGAAATGTTGAGAGACGCTCAGCGCAGGCGCAGATGCGCGCCGCGCCGTGACGGGTGCAGCCAGAGCGGGCGCGCGGCCACCGGCTCGGGCGCGTCGAGCGCGTCGAGAAGCGTGGTCATGCGCAGATCCGGCAGGCGGGCGAAGGCGTCAAACAGCGCTTCCGCCCCGGTCGCGGCCACAGGGATGGTCAGGCGCGTGTCATCCTGCGCCACCAGAAGCCAGCTCTGCCCGTGATCGGTCAGATTCAACTCGACCAGATCGCCAAGCGCGATGAAGCCGCCTTCCTCGGGGCCGAAATAGCTGATCTGCCCTTCAACCAACTGCACCACACCGGGGGCGGCCCCGGCACGGCGAAAGCGCATGCGCCGCCAGCCGATCACGGCGAGCGCCAGCCCGGCGATGACGACGAGGGCCGCAAGCCCTTGAAAGAAGCTGCCCCGCGCCTGCAATGCCCAGAGGCCGAAAGCCGCGATGCCGAGGCCCGTCAGCACTTCCGACCAGCGCGAGAGCATGGCCGCGAGTTCGGGACGGATCAGGGACATGGGGCCTCCTTCAACCAGTTTTCGAGACTGCGCCGGAAGATGGGCGCGTCGGGGTGCGCATGTTTGTCGATCAGCGCCTTGATCAGCCGATGACCGAGGAAGAAATCAACGAAGGGTAGCGCCTCAAGCGGGTGTTCCAGTCCCTGCGCGGCCAGCAGCGCACGGCGGTCGGCGGCCAGAACCCCCGCTTGCAGCGCGCAATCGGGGTGCTGGCGCTGCATCTGTACGCTCAGGCCGACCAGCAGCCGCGCGATGTCCAGCCCCAGCGGCATATGCGTCGTCTTCTGGATGTCGAACACCCAGAGCGTGCCGCTGGCCGCGTCGTGGAAAATGTTATGCGGCGCGAAATCGGCATGGATCGGGCCGCGCGGCACAGGGCCATGGCGCAGCGCGCGGCCCAGACGGCGCAGGCCGCGATGGGCGCGCAGGGTGAGGTCGCGGTCCGGGGCGGGCAGGGGCGCGGCGGTGATTTCGGCCTCCAGCCGTTCGATCCAGAAACGCGGGAAGAAGGTGCCGGTGTCGCGCTCCTCCCCCAGCGCGCGGCCCAGCCATGCGCCCGCCTGCGCGACGAGGGTTGCGCGTTGGTCAGCGTCAGCGTGATCGAGCACAGCGTCAAGCCGTTCGCCGGGGGCCTTCTCCAGCACGGCGATGGCATGGGGCGCGGACTGCGCGCGCATCAATCCGGCCCGCAGCGCGCCATGCGGAAAGAGCGCGCGCAACCGGTCATGCTCGGCACTCATCCCGGCCATGAAACCCGCAGGGTCGGGAGTGTGGAATTGCTTGAGGATGACGGGCTCCCCCTGCCATGTGGCCGCGGCCACACGCGCTTGCGGGCCGTCCTTGATCAGTGACAGGCCCTGTGGGGCCTCTCGCCCGAAGGCCGCCGTCAGATCACGCGCCAGCGCCTCGCGCGCACGTCGCGCGGCAAGGGCGTCGCGGATCAGCTTCACGCCGCCGCCCCGAGGGTCAGGGGTGCCGCCAGCATCGCGATGCGGTAGCTGCCGATATGGCGAAAGCCGATGCGCTGGTAAGCGCGCGCGGCAGGGGCCGAGGCCGCAAACAGGATCGCG
>PXDM01000010.1 GCA_003565055.1 Paracoccaceae bacterium | reverse complement strand
GGTGCGGCTGGTCCTCGGACCTCTCTGGCCCCGTCACCGACCGCGCGCTGTTCCACGCCGACAATGCCTATTACTACCCCGATGTGCGGCTGCGCTCGCGCCCGCTCAAGACCAACACGGCCAGCAACACCGCCTTTCGCGGCTTCGGCGGCCCGCAGGGTGTGATCGCCGCCGAGCGCATGATCGAGGAAGTGGCCTATGCCCTTGGCCGCGACCCGCTGGAGATCCGGCGCGCGAATTTCTACCGCGAAGGGGCTGACATCACCCCCTATCATCAGCGCGTCGAGGATAATATCCTGACAAGACTTGTCGATGAGTTGGAAGCGTCCAGCGATTATCAGGCCCGGCGGCGCAAGGTTCTGGAATTCAACGCGAAAGGCGGCATCATCCGCAAGGGCATCGCGCTGACGCCGGTGAAATTCGGCATCAGCTTCACCGCGACATGGTACAATCAGGCGGGCGCGCTGGTGCATGTCTATAATGACGGCTCGATCCACCTGAACCATGGCGGGACCGAGATGGGGCAAGGGCTTTACACCAAGGTCGCCCAAGTCGTGGCGGAGGCGTTTCAATGCGATATTGACCGCATCAAGATCACCAAGACCACGACCGAGAAAGTGCCGAACACTTCGGCCACAGCCGCCTCAAGCGGCTCGGACTTGAACGGGATGGCTGCGCTCGATGCCTGCGAACAGATCAAGGCGCGGCTCGTGGATTTCGCCGCGCGCCACTGGTCCGTCGCGCCTGACGCGGTGCAATTCCTGCCCGGCCATGTCGCGGTCGGCGCGCAGATGATCCCCTTCGATGAGCTGATCCACGCCGCCTATATGGCCCGCGTGCAACTCTCAGCGGCGGGGTTCTACACGACACCCGAAATCCACTGGGACCGGGCAGCGGGCAAGGGCCAGCCCTTCTATTACTTCGCCTATGGCGCCGCCTGCGCCGAAGTCAGCATCGACACGCTGACGGGCGAGACGCGAGTGGACCGCGCCGACATCCTGCATGATGTGGGCCGCTCGCTGAACCCCGCGCTGGATCTGGGCCAGGTCGAAGGGGCCTTTGTGCAGGGGATGGGGTGGCTGACTTGCGAGGAACTGGCCTGGGACGCGAAGGGGCGGCTTTCGACCCATGCGCCTTCGACCTACAAGATCCCGCTGGCCTCGGATCGCCCGCGCATCTTCAATGTGCGGCTGGCGGATTGGTCGGAGAATGTCAAACCCACGATCAAACGCTCGAAAGCGGTGGGTGAGCCGCCCTTCATGCTGCCCATCTGCGTGTTCGAGGCGATCGGGATGGCTGTGGCCTCCGTCGCGGGCTATCGCGAATGCCCACGCCTTGACGCGCCCGCGACGCCCGAGCGCGTGCTGATGGCCGTGGAGCGGCTGCGCGGATGACCGGCGCGCTTGACCTGCTCGCAAGCCCTTCGGCGGTGATCCATCTGCGCATCACGCAGGTCGCAGGCTCTGCCCCGCGCGAGGTCGGGGCGGAGATGTTCGTGACGGACAGCGACAGCGCCGGGAGCATCGGTGGCGGGCAGGCGGAATGGCAGGCGCTGGCGCGGGCGCGGGCGATGCTGGCGGGCGGGGAGCATCAGGCGACGCTGATGCTCGCGCTGGGGCCGGAACTTGGGCAATGCTGCGGGGGGCGGCTGTGCGTCGAATTCAAGCGCCTGTCGGAAGATGACCGCGCGGCGCATCTGGCACGGCTGGAGCAGGCGGAGCGGCCGCTTCTGATGATCCTCGGCGCGGGCCATGTGGGGCGGGCTTTGGCGCGGGTCGCGCAGACGATGCCCTGGCAGGTGGTGCTCGTCGATCCGCGCGCGCAGGAACTCGCCAAGGCCCCCGACGGGATCGCAACGCGCCTGACGCCGCTGCCGGAAGCCGAGGTCGAAAACGCGCCCCCGAACAGCGCCTTCGTGGTCACGACCCATGATCATGGTCTGGATTTTTTGCTGACCCTCGCAGTGCTGCGCCGGGGCGATTTTGCCTATGCAGGCTTGATCGGATCGGCCACGAAACGCGCCCGGTTTCAGCGTTTCGCGCGCGAAACAGACAATTTTAACGAGTTCTCGCGCCTCACCTGCCCGATTGGCGCGGCGGGGCTTGGCGACAAGCGCCCCGAGGTCATCGCGCTGATGACCGCGCAGGAGATTTTCGCAGCCTTTCGCGACACGCAGAGCGCCCCGCTCAGTCTGCGCGCCCAAATCTGAAAGCGTTTTTCATGACCCGGAAAATCATCCGCGCGCGGCTTCTGAGCTTCCTGCGAGAGCCCCAGACCCCCGACGATACCGACAGCTTCCGCTATATCGAGGATGGGGGCTTGCTGATCGCGGACGGGCTGATCCGCGCTTTCGATGATTTCGACCGGATTGATACGACCGGGGCCGAGGTGATCGACCATCGCCCGTATCTGGTCCTGCCGGGCTTCATCGACACGCATCTGCATTTCCCGCAAACGCAGGTGATCGCGAGCTGGGCGGCGGAATTGCTCGACTGGCTGAACGACTACACTTTCCCCGAGGAAACCCGCTACAGCGACCCCGCGCTCTGCGCGACCATGGCGGGGGCGTTTCTGGACCTGCTGGCCGCACATGGCACAACGACGGCGGTGGCCTATGCCTCGGTCCATGCGTCCTCCGCCGAGGCACTGTTCGCGGAAGCGCTGCGGCGCGACATGCGGCTGATCACGGGCAAGGTGATGATGGACCGCAATGCGCCCGAGGGGCTGCTGGACACGGCGCAGACGGGCTATGATGACACGAAGGCGCTCATCGCGCGCTGGCATGGCAAGGGGCGGCTGGGCTATGCAATCACGCCGCGTTTCGCGATCACCTCGACGCCTGCGCAGATGGAAGCGGCGCAGGCGCTGGCCGCCGAGCATCCCGACTGCCACATCCAGACCCATCTGAGCGAGAACCACGCCGAGATCGCGCTGTCTTGCGAGCTTTACCCCGACGCCTTGGATTACACCGACATCTACGCGCGCTACGGCCTGCTCCGGCGCAACAGCCTGCTCGGCCATGCGATCCATCTGAGCGCGCGCGAGGTTGCAGCACTGGCCGAGGCCGGGGCAGTGCCGGTGTTTTGTCCGACCTCGAACCTTTATCTCGGATCAGGGCTGTTTGATGAGGCGCGGCTGCGCGCGGGCGGACTGTGCTGCGCGATTGCCAGCGATATCGGTGGCGGCACCAGCTATTCGATGCTCCAGACCCTCGCCGAGGGCTACAAGGTGCTGCAATTGCAGGGCCAGCGCCTGCATCCCTACCGCGCCTTTCACTGGATCACGCGCGGCAATGCCGTCACGCTGGGGCTGGAAGACCGGATCGGCACGCTGGAGGCCGGAAGCGAGGGGGATCTCG
>PXDM01000372.1 GCA_003565055.1 Paracoccaceae bacterium | reverse complement strand
TACAATACAGCCGCTTCGGTAGCGCCACATCCCGTGCGCCTGTGAATGGCGAATTCAGCGGCAACTCCATGATCGGTGCCGGAATTCGTGTTGGCTATCAGTTCTGACGCGCTATCCTGAGCTACGACCTCTGCCCTGCCAGCCAGCGCGCTGGCAGGGCTTTTTCCTGCGCGCTTGACCATTCCACGGCCAGTGTCTAGGCAAGAGCGTCTCTCCACAAGGACATACGCCATGCTCTATCCGACAGCACAAGATTGGCGCGACGCCCCGCAGAAGCGCGTTATGCTGTTTGGCATGTCGGGACTGGGCAAAACCTATCTCGCCAATCTGCTGCGCGAGGATGGGAGCTGGTTTCACTACTCCGTCGATTACCGCATTGGCACGCGCTATATGGGTGAATACATAGCGGATAATTTCAAGCGCGAGGCGATGAAAGTCCCGCTTCTGCGCGAGCTGCTCTTGACCGATTCCGTCTATATCAGCTCCAACATCACTTTCGACAATCTTGCGCCCCTCTCGACCTATCTTGGCAAACCCGGCGCGGCCGCGAAGGGCGGCTTGCCGTTCGACGAATACATGCTGCGACAGGACCAGCACCGCAGCGCAGAGATCGCTGCGCTTGCCGACACGCCGCATTTTATCGCCCGGGCCGAAGCGCTCTATGGTTATCAGAATTTCGTCTGCGACACAGGTGGCTCGATCTGCGAGGTGATCGACCCCGATACCCCGGATGATCCGCTGATGAGCGCGCTTGCTTCGCATGTGCTCCCGGTCTGGATCAAAGGGTCTGACGCCCACACAGCCGAGTTGATCCGTCGCTTTGATCGCGCGCCAAAACCCATGTATTACCAGCCCGAGTTCCTGCGCGATGCCTGGTCGGCTTATCAGAGCGACACGGGCGCTGCGCCCGACCAGATCGACCCGGACGCCTTTGTGCGCTGGACCTATACCCGCGCGCTTGCCCATCGCGCGCCGCGCTACGCGGCCATGGCGCGCAACTGGGGCATCAGCGTCACCGCCGAGGAGGTCTCCCAAATCCGCAGCACCGATGATTTCACTGCGCTGATCGCCGCGCAACTGCCGGATTGAAGGACGCCCATGCCGATCAAACTTCCCGAAACCCTGCCCGCTTTCGACGTGCTAACGCGCGAAGGGGTCATGGTCATGTCGGACACCGCCGCGGCCCGTCAGGACATCCGCCCGCTGCGCATCGGGCTGTTGAACCTGATGCCCAAGAAAATCCAGACCGAGACGCAATTCGCCCGGCTGATCGGGGCCACGCCGCTGCAGATCGAGCTGTCCCTCATCCGCATGACCGAGCATGAGACGAAGAACACGGCGGCTGAGCATATGGCGGAATTCTACCGCCCCTTCTCCGAGGTGAAATCCGAGCGCTTCGACGGTCTGATCATCACGGGTGCCCCGGTCGAGCATCTCGACTACAGCGATGTCACTTATTGGGATGAACTGACCGAAGTCTTCGACTGGACGCAGACCCATGTGCATCAGACCTTTGGTGTATGTTGGGGCGGCATGGCCATGCTCTGGCATTTTCACGGCGTGCCCAAACATATGCTCACGGCCAAGGCCTTCGGCTGCTTTCGGCACCGCACGCTTGTGCCGACCTCTCCATATCTGCGCGGTTTCTCGGATGATGTGCTGATCCCGGTCAGCCGCTGGACCGAGTTGCGCCAGAGCGATATCGACAAGGTCACTGGTCTGCGGACACTGATCGCCTCGGATGAGGTCGGCCCCTGCCTGATCGAAGACCCTGCGCACCGGGCTTTGATGATCCTCAATCATTTCGAATATGACAGCACGACGCTGAAAGAAGAGTATGACCGTGACGTGAAAGCGGGCAAGGCGATTGATGTGCCGCTGAACTACTATCCCGAAAATGATCCTGCCAAACTGCCCCTCAATCGCTGGAGAAGTCATGCGCATCTTCTATATGGAAGCTGGATCAACCAGATATACCAGACCACGCCTTATGACATCGCTCGCATCGGCCAGTAGACTCGCAGGGCTCGCCCTCGTCACCGCAATCTTCGCGGCCTGCACGGCGCGGATGGAGGACCAGATGGCCCATGCCGATACGCTGCCCGAAGGCGCATTCGTCGAATTGCAGGGCGGACGGATCCATGCGGTCGTGCGCGGGTCCGGGCCGGATCTGGTGATGATCCACGGTGCCAACGGGAACGCGCGGGATTTCAGCTTCGACCTGATGGACCGGATGAGCGGCGAGTTCCGCGTGATCGCTTTCGACCGTCCGGGTTTCGGCTTCTCCGATGATTTTGGGGGGCCGACAAGCCCCATCGTACAAGCGGATCTTCTGCGGCAAGCGGCGATGCTGCTCGGGGCCGAGCGCCCGCTGGTGTTGGGCCACTCTTACGGGGGCGCGGTCGCGCTCGCCTGGGCCTTGCGCATGCCGCAAGACGTGGCGGGGCTGACGCTCCTCGCGCCCGTGACCCATCCCTGGGAGGAAAGCCTAGGCCTCTGGTATCAGATCAGCGCCTCCTGGCTCGGGCAATATCTGGTGCTGCCACTTGTCGCCGCCCTCGCCCCGCGCAGTGCGGTGGAAAACACCCTCGCGGGCGTCTTCTCGCCCGATCCGGTGCCCGATGGCTATCTCGATCATTTCGGGCTGAGCCTGACCATGCGCCACGCACAGCTCGCGCTGAACGCGCGTCAAGTAAACAGCCTCAACGGCTATGTCGCGGCGATGGCACCAGGCTATCCGGCGCTCACAATGCCGATCGAAGTGTTGCATGGGACGGCGGATGAAACGGTCCTGCTCGACATCCACTCGGCCAAACTCGCTGCCGAGGTCGAAAGCGCCTCCCTCACCGTGTTGGAGGGCACGGGCCATATGCCGCACCACGCCCAACCGGAAACAACCGCTGACGCGATCCGGCGCACGGCGCGGCGCGCCGGTGTGTTGCGGTAACTGTCACAGATGATGCAGGCAGGGTGCGTGCTCTGCACGCACCTTCGCTGCGATCAGCCTTCCATCGCTTCCAACTCGTCGATGAATCCCTCGATCATGGCCAGCCCCTTGTCCCAGAAGGCCGGGTCGGAGGCATCGAGTCCGAAAGGCGCCAGCAAGTCCTTGTGATGCTTGGACCCGCCCGCTTTCAGCATGTCGAAATACTTGTCCTGAAACCCTTCTGGCGCGTCTTCATAAGCCGCATAAAGCGCATTCACCAAACCGTCGCCAAATGCATAGGCATAGACATAGAAGGGCGAATGCACGAAATGCGGGATATAGGCCCAGAAGGTTTCATACCCGTCCATATAGCGAAACACCGGACCGAGGCTTTCGGCCTGCACGGACATCCACAGCGCATTGATATCCTCCGG
>PXDM01000161.1 GCA_003565055.1 Paracoccaceae bacterium | reverse complement strand
GGGGGCAATTGGGCTGGGGCTTGGTTTAGCCCTGTGCCGGGGGGCTGTCCACACCCTCGCGCGCGGGAAATGCTGGGGATTTGCTCACTCGGTCGCCCGCGCGGATCATCCCGTCCTGTGCGACACGGCAGAGGATGCCGCGCAGCCGCAGGGCGCGATGGGCCGGATCGTTGATCCAGAGGCGCGACGCAGCACCATAGCGCGCGGCCCATTTCACGCAGGCATCGTTGAAAATGTCGGACACTTCCAGAACTGCACTGCCGACATGGAGCCGCTGACCTGCGGGCAAATTGGCCTCCGAGAGATCCATGTCGGTGATGAAAGTGTCGCCGGGATGTACGATGTTGCTGCGGTCGCGCCAGACGAGATCAAGCACCCGGCGCGACAGGATGCAGATCTGAATGCCGGGATGCGGGCTCCCTTCCCCATCCCTGAGCCAAGGCCGCGTCGCCCAACGCTCGCCGGGGATGCCGTCGCGCGCTGTGACGGCGATTTGCGGCACGAAGTGACGTTGCCCGTAATCTGGGCGCAGGCAGAGCATCTCGACATGCCCGGCATCCTTTTGCGCCGCCATGATATAAGGCAGCGCCGCCTCCAGTTCGGCCCGCGTCGCTTGCGCCTTGGGCTCAGTCGTCAAGCAGCGACTCGTCGCCATCACTCATCTGGAAATCGAGCCCATGGGCCGCGCGGATCTTGTCCTCGATCTCCAGCGCCATTTGCGGATTGTCCTTGAGATAGGTCTTGGCATTCTCACGCCCCTGCCCGATCCGCTCGTCGCCATAGGAATACCACGCACCCGATTTCTCGACCACGCCCGCCTTGACGCCGAGATCGAGCAATTCGCCGCGCTTGGAAATGCCTTCGCCATACATGATGTCGAATTCCACCTGCTTGAAGGGCGGCGCGACCTTGTTCTTGACGACCTTCACGCGGGTCTGGTTGCCAACCACTTCATCGCGATCCTTGATCGAGCCGATCCGGCGGATATCAAGCCGGACAGAGGCATAGAATTTCAGAGCGTTACCGCCCGTTGTTGTCTCAGGCGAGCCGAACATCACACCGATCTTCATGCGGATCTGGTTGATGAAGATCACCATGCAATTCGACCGTGCAATCGAGCTGGTGAGCTTGCGCATCGCCTGAGACATCAGCCGCGCGTGAACACCGACGGAGCTGTCGCCCATATCGCCCTCAAGCTCGGATTTCGGCGTGAGTGCGGCAACCGAATCGACCACCACCATCGAGACAGCCCCCGAGCGCACCAGCGTATCGACGATTTCCAACGCCTGCTCGCCCGTGTCCGGCTGCGAGATCAGCAATTCATCAAGATTGACGCCCAGCTTGCGCGCATATTGCGGGTCGAGCGCATGTTCAGCATCGACAAAAGCGCAAACGCCACCCTTCTTCTGCTCTTCGGCCACCACATGCAGCGTCAGCGTCGTCTTGCCTGAGGATTCCGGGCCGTAAATCTCGATGATCCGCCCTTTCGGCAGCCCGCCGATCCCGAGCGCGATATCGAGACCCAGCGAGCCGGTCGAGGTCGCCTCAATCTCGGCCACGGGATTGTCCGCGCCGAGCCGCATGATCGAGCCCTTGCCGAATTGCCGCTCAATCTGTGCCAGCGCCGAATCGAGCGCTTTCTGTTTTTCCGCCGTGCGTTTGTCGGTCATTGTCAGCAGGTCCGCCGTTGCCATGTTCCAGCCCCTTATTCCACAGCGCGCCAAGCGCGGCAATCATCGGTTTGTTCTGTTAATGTTCCATAAATGAAACTCTGGCACAAAGCGAGAACTTTTTTGACGCCCCGCAGAATTCAAATATGATGAAAAATGGTAAATGGAGTGTTACCAGCAATGCAAAAAACGCAGCCCGGCTTCTCTTTATTGGCAGTGGTGGCCCACGCGCCAGTCCCCTAGATTGGAAACAAGGGGGGAAACACCTGTTCTGAAAGGGTTTCCAAATGGCAAGTCTGAGCACGAATATTCTGGCGCATGCGCCGCAGAGCCTCAACCAGATCGGCGATCAGATCCTTGATCTGATGGTGCGTATCGCAGAGAAGTCGCCAAAATATCGCGAGATCACGCGGTTCAATGCGATGTCGGACGACGAACTGGCGCAACTGGGCATGACCCGCGCAGATGTCGCGCGCAAGGTCTACGGCGCTTATAGCTGCATGTGATCTGCACCGAGGCGCGTGAGCCCGCTCGCGTGCAGCAGAGATCCGGTCTGCTCAGTCAACGCGTGCAACAGCGCGAAGGCCCCGGCGGGCAGGTCAGCGGCATCGGCCGCAACTGCGATCCGGGTCGCGAGCGCTGCGTTTTGCGGGCGTGGACACCAGATCCCGCCCTGCCCGAGACTGGCCCCGAGAGCCGCGCCGAAGGCAGCAGGGTCCTGCGGGTCTGCGGTGAGCCAGACCCGAGCAGGTGCGGGCTGAGCCTGCAAAACCGCTGCGGCCATCGCGGGGGATAAAGGCTCAAGCGCGCGCGCGAACCGCTGAATCGCGCCTGCATCCGCCCCGCGCATCAGGGCTTGTGCGCGAGACAGATCGCGCGCATCCGCCACAACGATCTGGCCAAGCGGGCGGCCATCACCACCTTGGACCGGCAGTTGCGCCACCGAGAGCGGAACGCGCCAGCGCCCGCCCACGTAATGCGCAAACAATCGCTCCGAGAGATCCTCCATGCGCTGACCTAACAGCAGCGCAGCCACCTTGCCAAGCCCGGCGATTTGCGCAACGTGGAGCGGATGAGCGCAAGCCCCGAATTCCTTTGCATCGGTGCGGCCCATTGGGACGTGATCGGGCGCAGTCCGCAGGCAGTGCAATGCGGCGACGATCTGCCGGGCGAGGTCGAGGACCGTCCCGGCGGCGTCGCGCTCAATATCGCACGGGCGCTGGTCGAGGCGGGCCACCCCACGGCGCTTCTGGCCGCCGTCGGGCGCGATGCGGCAGGCGTGGCGCTGGTCGCCGCGCTGGAGCGCGACGGCGTGCAGACGACCTATCTGCACCGCCCCGCGCATCTGCCCACCGACCGCTATCTCGCGATCGAGGGCGCGCAGGGCCTGATTGCCGCGATTGCCGACAACACGACGCTGGAGCATTCCGGCGCGGGGATTCTTGCGCCGCTCGTGCGCGGCAGCTTGCGCGACTGGCGCGGGCTGGCGGTGCTCGATTGCGGCATGAGCGCCACGGCGCTCGCGGAAGCGCGCTGCCTCGCGCCCTTGCAGCGCGACCTGCGGCTGGCCTGCGCGGCCCCGGTCAAGGTCGGGCGGCTGCGCCCGTTTCTCGGCAGTGACGCGGTGTTCTACCTCAACCGACATGAGGCCTGTGCGCTTCTGGGTCAGGAGTTTGCGGATAGCCAGAGCGCGGCGGAGGCGCTGGTCGCAGC
>PXDM01000464.1 GCA_003565055.1 Paracoccaceae bacterium | reverse complement strand
CGGTGGCCTGCGCGATCAGCGCATCCACCGCCGCCGGTGCGTAATCCCCTGTCCCGTCAAGCGCGTCCTGCACGGGCGAGCCCGCCGCATCGCGCGCGATGGCCGCGTGCAGATCACCCGGCACAGCCTCGCGCCGCATCGGGCGCGGCCCCGGTCGCATGACCCAATGCAGCGCGCCCGCCGCGTCATGGATCGCGCAATCGGCGAAAAGCTCCGAGAGCACTTCCGCGACCAGCACCTGATCGTCGAGCAACTGCGCGTCAAACCCGCCCAGACGCGCCGCGCGCCGCAGCATCTCCAACGGGCGGAACGGCCCCCATTGCGCCGCGGTCGCGCGGGTCGCGTCGGAGAGGGCAGCGGCGTGCGGATGCGGGCTCATCATGGCGCGGCCAACTCCCGCCGCAGCTCATCGCGCAAGGCCGCGCTCACGCTCGGCAGATGCTCCGTGGCATAAGTCTCCGCCGCAAGCGCAGGCACCCTGCGCAGCGCCCGCGCGACGACGCGCCCACGCATTTCCTGCCCCCAGTCGAGGTCGAGATCATCGCTGATCGCGCGCACGGTCGCGACCAGATCGCTGCGCCGGAAATGGCCGAGATATTCCACTGCCAGCCCGCGCGCGCTGGCATGGCGGGCCTCATCGGGATGGCTGAATTGCAGCGGCGCGAGATCATAGGTCTCAAACCCCGCAAGGACGAGGCGCAGATCCGCGCGCCGTGTCAGCGCATCTATCAGATGCTCGAACTGGATCTGCGCATCCTGCGACAACCCGCTGGGCGGGTTCTCGAAATAGACCCAGAGCGGCCGCCCGCGCTCCGTCGCGCGCGCCTGAAGCTGATCAGCCAGCGCCTGCGCGCGTTCGGCATCCGTGGCGACCGAGGTGGTCTGACCGGAGGCAACACCGGGATGCGCCGCAAGATCGCCATCCGCGCCAAAGACCTGCGCATGCAGATGAGCGATCAGATCATCCGTCTCGGCCCCGGTGGTCAGTCGGATCCGGTCCTGCGCCAGATCATGCGCGGAGAGAAACGCATCGAGCAGCCGAAAGCCGAATCCCAGCCCTTCGCTGCGCGATGTATCCATGCGTTTGGTCCAGATCCCGCGCAGATTGGGCGCACAGCCCTCGATGATCACGACCAGCGGATCGAAAAACGCCGCGCGCCCGATGATGATGTGACCCTCGGGCGAGCCATCGAGCGACCACAGATGCGCCGGCGGGCGGTCATTGGCCAGCTCTGCGCGGAACTCGGGATGTTGGGCGAAACGCGCATAGGGCACGATGCGGCGAAACGCCTGCCAGCGCCCCTGATGCAGCCCCAGAAAGGTGAAGTCGCGATCAAAACCCGGCCCGCCGGAAGAGCCGCCTTCGGTATTGACCGTGTGAAACTGGCGGATGTCATCAGGCCCGTCGCGCTGGATGCGCCCGGTGGACAGCCCGCGCTGCTGGCCATCGGGGAAATGGATCAGCGCAAAAAGGCCGGGGCCGGTCCAATCGGGCAAGCGCTCGGGCAGGGCCATCTGACCAAAGAGCCGCCCCAGCGGCTGGTCGAGGCGCAAAAGCGCCACATCCGGATGCGTGTCCATGGCCTCGGGCGGGGGAAGATTGCCTGCGGGCTCACTGTCATGGAAGGGCAGGGACCAGGCCACGCGGGCGGTGTAGCGATTGCCATCGGCGGCGACGATCTCAAGCGACGGGCGGTTGGCCGGGTCGGCTGTGGTCAAAGCGTCGATCACATGGGCGGCGGTCAGCACCAACCGTGGCGAGACCAGCGCCCCGCTGCCCAGGACCTGCCCGCCCACCCGTATGCGACAGCGAAACGCCTGTGCGCGCCCGGCGAATTCGGCCATGCGCAGGAGGTCGAAATCATCGCGCGCGGGCCGGGCAATCGTGACCGTGCCGTAATCCTCGGTATAGGCCGCGTCGCAGAGCGTGTCCGCGCGCGGCGGCAGCAGATCGACCTCGCGCGCGCGCAGCCAGGCGATGAAGCGATCCGTCATGCCATGCGCGCGCAAGATGCCGACCAGAAGCCCGCTCACGCCGATCACGCCGTGGCTCGCCTCGGCCATGCAATGCAGTGCCTCCAGCCGAATGCGGCGCGGCTGATCCGCATAGATCGCGTCGAGCGCATCGGACACCAGCTCGGGCGAGCGCGTCATCAGCGGCGACAGGGTCAGTGCGGTCAACGCCATGGCGGCCCCCTCTGGCCCCGGCTCAGAATGCGCCCGAACTCGCGCGCAGCGCCGGGCGGTCGGCAAGCGCCACAGCAAGCTCGGGGCTGACAGGGTCTGGCGTGACCATGGCCTCCGCGCCGAGACTGCCCAGCGCGCGGGTTTTCGCCGCGACCCTGTGAGTGCGCCACAAAAGCTCAGGCGCGAATTCGACCAGATCAGGCGTGAATTCGGCGAGCGCGGCCGGGTCGTGATCGGCCAGATGCTGCTGCAGGATATTCGCTGTCGTCTCCACCCCGCCGGGGGGCAAGGCGGCCTCGGCCAGCGCCTCGCGGCCTGTGGGCTGTACGGGCAGCGGCGTTTGCAGCGCGCGCCGGGCGTCGAGCACACCGGCGCCCAGCGCCGTGTCCCGACCCCAGACCGGCGGCGGCGTCATGCCGCTGGTGGCGCAATGCACCCACATCGCCTGCACAGTCGTGCCCGCCGCATCCGCACGCGCCTTGAGCGCTGCGCGCCCACCGTGACGCGCCACCCAGAGCGCCGCCACGCCCGAGGTGAGCGAGGTCGCGAGCGTCGTCCCCTGTGCTGCGCGCACACCATTGTCGGGATCGCTGGCGCTGTTCTTGGCCGCGCTCCAGACGTTTTCGCCGGGGGCCGAGAGCGTGACCGCAGGCCCGCGTCCGGTCTTGTCCCAGGGTGTCAACTTGTGGGTGAGTGCTGCGACCGCCGTGCAGAGCCCATTCGCGGCATAGGCGGCGGGAAAGACCACGCGCGGCCAGCAATTCCCGGCAGCGCAGACGATCACCATCCCGGCGGCCACGGCATCACGCAGCGCGCGTTCGGTCGCCGCGACGCGGGTCGGCCCGCCCAGCGCCATGGCGATCACATCCGCGCCTTGTGCAACCGCATGGGCAATCGCGCGTGGCAGGGTGTTCTGACGAAAGGAAATCACCGAGCGGATGGCGCGGATCGAGAGGATCTCGGCCTCTGGCGCAGCGCCGGTAATCGCCCCCGGCCCGCCTGTATTGCCCGCCGCATCCGCGGTCCCGCGCGACGCGGTGACCGAGGCCACAACTGTCCCGTGCCCCGGCTGGCGCATCGGTCCCCGGCTGAAGCGGTCGGACGCATCCGTGCCGCCCTCGACCAGATTGAGCTGCCCCTGCGCCCGAATGATGCCGTGCAATTCCTGATGGCTCGAATGACCCGTATCAATCACCGCGACCGTGGCCCCCGCGCCGCGCGTCGTGGCCCAGGCATCCACTGTGCGGATCACCGGATGCACCCAGCCAAAGGGGCGCAGATTGTCGCGCGGGGTCTCGCAGGACAGAAAGCTCTCATTCTCTGCCGCGCCCACCGCAACGGCCCCATAGAGGCTGTCCGTCAGGATCGGATTGGCCTGCAACGCCTCCAGCGCCGGACGCAGGGCACGCGCGAAGGCGAAGACCGTGGCCTCCTGCCCATCGGCACGCAGATCGGGGAAGGTGACGAAATGGAAACGGTCGGCTTCCGCGCCGAACGCGGTCTCGATGGTGGCAGCAGTGTCGGGGAGCAGCGCTGCGATCCGGGCGGCGAGCGCATCCACACCGAGCGGCGCGTCGAACACCAGCTCAATCTGCAACGCCTGCTCAACCGTGGTCGGTTCCGGGTCGCGCAATCTGGCGACATAGTCCTGAAGCATCGTGTTACTCCCGGCCAATATGGAAAATCGAAAATTTGAAACGAATTTTCACAGCCTAGCACGACTTCACGATTGCACCAAATTCAATCGCAGCGTGACCGTTAGGCGCAGGCGCGACGCCTGCGCCGAAGCGGCAGCGCTCAGAGCATCGACGGAATGACCTGATCCGGCGGCCTGTGTCCATCCGCGAAGGTCTTGATATTGACGATCACCTTCTCGCCCATCTCGATGCGCCCTTCGCGCGTGGCCGAGCCCATATGCGGCAAGAGCACCACATTGGGCAGATCGCGCAGGCGCGGGTTGATATCATGCCCGCGCTCATAGACATCGAGCCCGGCCCCGGCGATCTCTCCGGCACGCAAGCCGCGTGTCAGGGCGTTCTCGTCGATGACCTCCCCGCGCGAGGTGTTGATGATCACCGCGCTGGGCTTGAGCAGCTTCAACCGCCGCGCGTTGAGCAGATGAAAGGTCGAGGGCGTATGCGGGCAGTTGATCGAAATCACATCCATCCGCGCGATCATCTGATCGAGGCTCTCCCAGTAATTGGCCTCCAGCGCCTCTTCAACCTCCGGGCGCAGGCGCTGGCGGTTGTGGTAATGGATCTGCATCCCGAAAGCGCTTGCGCGCCGCGCGACCGCCTGCCCGATCCGCCCCATCCCCAGAATGCCGAGCCGCTTGCCACCGATCCGCGTGCCCAGATGCGCCATCGGCGACCAGCCACGCCAGCGGTCATTCTGCATCTCGGCGAGCCCCTGCGGCAGTTGACGCGTCACGGCAAGCATCAGCGCGATGGTCATATCGGCGGTGTCATCCGTGACCACACCGGGGGTGTTGGACACCAGAATCCCGCGCTGGCGGGCCGAATGGACGTCGATATGATCGACGCCCGCGCCGTAATTGGCGATCAGCTTGAGCCGGTCACTGGCCTGCGCCAGAAGGCCCGCGTCCAGATCATCGGTCAGCGTCGGCACCAGCACATCCGCCTGACGCAGCGCATTCGCCAGGTCTTCGCGGGTCATCGGCGTGTCGTCTTCGCGCAGGGAGACGTCGAACAATTCCTTCAGGCGCGTCTCGACCACATCGGGCAGGCGTCGCGTGACGACAACACTCAGGCGTTTATTGGGCATGATCGCGTCTCACCTCTTTGCAATGCCTAGGCTTTGGGGCAAAATGCCAGCACGCGCGGTGATCTACAAGGCTCGATTGATCCGCAGAGCCCCGCGCGAAAGACGAAAAGACAAACAGGCTTCCGGCATACCGGAACGGGCAGGTACATGAGAAAACGGCATTTCTGGACTTTGCTGCTGGTCGCGGCTCTTGGGGCTGGCCCAGCGCTCGCGCAGGCCTTTGAGCGCGGGCCGGTGACGAACCTGCCGATGCCGCGCTATGTTTCGCTCAACGCAAGTGAGGGCAATGCGCGGCGGGGGCCGGATCGGTCCCATCGGATTGACTGGGTCTTCACGCGCCGCGAGATCCCGCTGCGCGTCACGGCAGAATTCGAACATTGGCGGCGCGTTGAGGATATCGACGGCAAGGGCGGCTGGATGCATCACGCATTGCTGTCAGGGCGGCGGACTGTCATCGTGCAGACCGATATGACGGAGCTGTTCAGCCGCCCTGACGGGATCGGCACCCAGACCGCGCTTCTGGAGCGCGGCGTGATTGCGCGGCTGCGCGAGTGTCAGCGCGACTGGTGCCGGATCGAGGTCGAGGGCCTGCGCGGCTGGACTGAAAAGCGCCATCTCTGGGGGGTCGAGCTCGAAGACGAGTTCCAGTGATGCAGGTGTCGGCAACAGGGCCTGTCTGAACGGATAAGCCAGCGACCTGTCGCGCCTTTGCGTTGCGCGCGCATCAGGCCGATCAGCCCCTGGCATCGTTGATTTCGCGATCCACCCTGCCGGTTTGCCCGCGCCAAAGGTGCTTACCCTGCAGCGATCATGGCTTCGGCCAAGCGCCGATAGCCGGCCACATTGGCCGCGCGGCGGTAGTCAACCGCGCCGGTTTGCGTGCAGCAGCTTTGCCGCTCGCGGATCAGGCGTTCATGGATCGCGCACATGGTGTCGCGCAGACAGGTATCAACCTGCGTTGCGCTCCAACGCGCGAAGGCGGCATTTTGCTGCATCTCGAACCCAGAGACCGCGACCCCCCCGGCATTCGCGGCCTTGCCCGGTGCCTGCAGCACACCTGCAGAGGCCAGATGCGCCACCGCGTCCTGCGTGAGCGGCATATTCGCACCTTCGGCGAGATAACGGCAGCCCGCCTCGGTGAGCGCTTCGGCATCTTTCAACCCGATCTCGTTTTGCGTCGCGCAGGGCATGGCGATATCGCAAGGCTTGTCCCAGGGCCGCCCGCCTTCCTCAAAGCGCAGGCCGAGATGCTTGGGCGGGGCAAAGGCTGCGTCCCCTTCGGCAGTGAGGAGCCAGTCAAGCGCATCGGCGCTGAACCCGTCGGCTGCATACCAGGTGCCATCGCGCCCCGACATGGTGATCACGCAAGCGCCCTGTTCCATCGCCTTGCGCGCGGCATAGCGCGAGACATTCCCGCGCCCTGAAAGCGCGATGCGCTTGTCCTCCAGCCCTTCGCCCGTCGCGTCGAGCATGGCGGCGGTGAAATACACCAGCCCGTAGCCCGTGGCCTCGCGGCGCAGCGCGCTGCCGCCCAGGGCGACAGGCTTGCCGGTCAGCACACCACCCCAGCGGCGCGCTTGTTGCATCCAGACCTGTGCCATCACACCGATTTCTTGCCCGCCGACGCCGATATCGCCTGCGGGCACGTCGGTTTCCGGGCCGATATGGGGCGCAAGCTGGGTCATGAATGCAGTCGCGAAGCGCTTGATCTCCGCCTCCGACTGGCCCGAAGGGTCGAAATCCGCCCCGCCCTTGGCCGCGCCCAGCGGCAGACCCGTGAGCGCATTCTTGAACGCCTGCTCGAAGGCCAGAAACTTCACCACTGAGGCCGACAGGCCGGGCACCCAGCGCAGCCCGCCCTTGTACGGGCCGAGCAGGTTTGAATGCTGCACGCGCCAGCCGCGATTGATCTGGACATCGCCTGAATCATCCTCCCAGGTGATCGCAAAACTGATCACCCGGTCGGCCTCGGTCAGCCGCTCGAGCACCCGCGCGCGCGTGTAGGCGCTATGCGCTTTCTCGACTGTCAGCACATCCCGCGCGATTTCCGTGACCGCCTGCAAGAATTCAGCTTCGCCGTCATGGCGGGCTGTGACCCGCTCCATGAAGGGGCTCAGCAAAGCGTCGGCGCGGTCGGTCATGAAGGGCTCCTATTGCAGATCAAAGGCGAGATGTGCCGCCAGCGTGATGGCCAGCAGCGTCAGGAAAACGGCGAAAATCAGGGCGATGCGTGGTCTCATGTCACACCATCTCAAAGATTTCGTAATCAATGTGCCGCGACGCCACGCCCTGATCGCGCAATGCGCGGCGCAGCGCGGTCAGCATGGGTTTCGGACCGCAGAGAAGATGCGGCCAGTCGCGCGTGTGCGGCGGCAGATGCGCCCGCAGCGTCTCGGCGTCGATCTTGCCGCGCGCGCCGGTCCAGTCTTCGGGCGGGGTGTCGATCACATGCACAAGCGTCAGGTTCAGCCGGGCTTGCATCGCGCCCAGTTCCTCGCGAAATGACGCGTCCTCCCAGGTCGGGCTGCCATAGAGCAAGATCACAGGGCGCTCGTCACCGCGCGCTTCGAGGGCATGCAGATTCGACAGGATCGGGGTGATGCCGACCCCACCTGCGATCATGACAAAGCCGCGCGCCTTGGCCATGCGGTCGATCGAGAAGGCGCCGTAAGGCCCATCGACATAGGCGCGCGCGCCGGGGGGCATTTGCGCAAGCTGTGCAGAATGATCGCCAAGCGGCTTGATCGAAAACGCGAGATTTGGCCCCTTTTCGGGGGCGGTCGAGATCGTGAACGGATGCTCGATCAGTGAAAAGGGCGAGCGCTCGACTTTCAACCAGGCAAATTGGCCGGGCTTCCAGCGGCTGAGCGGTCTGCCCTCCGGTGCGAGCTCCAGCGTGTGCCCCCCGCCGCGTTCCGGCGTATTCGCGACGACCCGCCAGGCATTGCGCCTCAGGAAAACGGGCCGGATGATGTGCGTATGCAGCAAGACGGCGACGAAGCCCAGCGTCGCGCCGAGCCAGAAGAGGCGTTTCTGGGGCGTATCGGTCAGATGGCCCACACCCAGCACATGCGCAATGGCCGCCGCCATGCCAATGATCGCCAGTGCCAGATGCAGAGCGCGCCAGACCTCATGACGCAGATGCAGGCGCTTGCGGAATTCGGATGTCACAATCAGAGCCAGAAAGCACGTCAGTGCGACGCGACCCGAGGTCAGCTCCCATCGCGCCTCAAACGGATTGAGGACGCCGAGCGCGGGTTCGTGAAACATGTAGAGCAGGCCGAAATGCCCCAGCATCAGAGCGACTGCCCCCCAGCTCAGATAGCGATGCGCGACATAGACAATATCGGCCCCGAAAGGATGCGTGACCCAGCGCAGCCGCCCGGTCAGAATGAACTGCAAGGCTGTGAGCCCCAGAGCACCAAAGCCCAGCCCCATGCTGAAATCCCAGGTGAACCCAACGGAACCCGCCGGGTCTGTGAGACGGATGATTACAAAAGGTGCCGCAACTGCAAGGATCCCCAGCGCCAGAATCGCCCCGGCATGCAGACCGACAGCGAGCGGTTGGTCATGGAGGGGCTGATAGTTCTGCGCTGTGTCGGGCGCGTTGTCAGGCGCATTGAATTTAACCATGATGCCAAATGCCGTGCCGCTATCGCGGTTCCGTATCTGCGTGCGATGAGGCACTTTTTGTCCCGATCTGGTAATCGAATACGAGCTTGCCTCCATGCCAGCCGGTCACGGCTGTCAGCCCGGCTGCGAGAAGCGAGGTCAGAAGTCCCAAGGGTAGCACCGCGCCGACATGATCGCCGATGCGAATACCCCAATTCGCACCGAGAATTGACAGCAGCATCACGGCAAGGATGAAATGCGTCCAGCTTGACGAGCGGTTTCTGATCCCTCTCACGACGAGCAATTCGACCGTGCCCGTGATGCCCGCGATCACCCCCATCAGAAACGCCCCGAAACTGGCCCAGCCTGCTGCTCGCGCCCAGAAGGGATCGCCGGTCCACCAGAAGAGCAAATCAGCGCCGAGCACCGACATCGTCAATGCTATCGGAAATGCGACGAGCATTGCGTGCAGCGGGTGGCCCGCGATCGCGATCTGGCTCTCCGTCGCATGCAGGGCGCGGTGTTCTTCAACCGGATCATTGAGGGAGTGATCTGCGTGGCTCATATGTCCTTCGGCGGTGTTGGCGCGCAGCTGGCGGCGTTGCGTGTGACAGACGGAGAACACCTCTGAGGCGATCAGGTTCCATCTGCGGCGGAAAAACTGGCCAGCATCGGGGCTGAGTTGTCGATCCGGCATGGCAGCGAGATCGAAGCTGGCCGGGTTTTTTGCGACGGATTGCGCGTCTCACGCTTCGCGCAGAGCGCGGGTGAAATACTCTGTGAGCGGTCGTGTGAGATAGTCGATAGGTCGGCGCGGGGCCGTTTGCAGAAATACCTCGACCGGCATGCCGGGCAACAGTCTGGCCGGATCGAGCAGTGACATGCTCTCTGGCTGAAACTGGAGCTCAACCCGGAAGTAATCTTCGCGCGTCTGGCTGTCTGAAAAGGTATCAGCGGACATATGCGTGACAGTTGCGAAACTCTGATGCATCGCGCGCGTGTTGAGGCCCGACAGGCTCACCAAGGCGCGCTGGCCTTCGAACACGTGATCAATCTGCGACGGACGGATCCGCGTTTCGATGATCAGCGGGCTGTCCTGTGGCACGATGAACAGGGCTGGATCCGCAGCGCGCAGGATTGATCCCGCAGATTTCACCTGAAGTCCATAGATCACGCCGGATACCGGCGCGTGCAGGTCGAGCCTGTCAACTTCGGCCCGCAGGGCGCGCAACCGCTCCGCGAGTTCGGACTGCACCCCCATGATCTCGCGCAACTCGCTTTCCGCATCCTCGCGACGTTGCGACCCGAGCGACAGGATTTGCAGCCGGGTCTCTGCGGCCCGCTCTGCAGCGGCAGCACGCTCCGCGCGCAAGGCCCCATGCTCGCCGTCGATCCGGGCAAGGTCGCGTTCGAGCGCCATGGTCCGCGCGGCTTGCGTCAGCCCCTGACGCAAGAGCGTGCTTTGTGTGTCATATTCAAGCTCGGTCAGTCGGCGTTGCTGGGCGAGTGCCGCGAGCTGCGCGTCAATCCCGTCAATCTGCGCGCTGATTTGCATCTGGCGTTGGTCCAACTGCGCAACGAGCCCCGCGAATGTGCTGCGCCGCGCCTCCATCAGCCGGCGCTGACCGTCCAATTCGGCCTGAATTTCGGGGTGCTGCGCGGCCATTGCGCGCAGGCTCTCGGGGAATGCGATCGCTTCGCGTCCCTCCCGCTCGGCTTCAACCCGCGCGCGTCGCGCCATGAGTTCCGCATATCGGGTTTCCATCACGATCAGCTCGGATCGCAGCTCGGCGCCCTCAAGTTGCAAAAGCAGAGACCCTGCATCGACATGTTGCCCCTCGCGGATATGGATCGCGTCGATCACACCGCCCGCCGGGTGCTGGATGATGCGGCGTTCATCTTCAATCGTGAGCTGGCCCTGGGCGATCACGGCCCCAGTGATCGTGGTCAGGCTCGCCCATCCGCCGAAACCGAGCAGCAGCGTGGCCAGCGCAATCCCGGCCAGCCACAGCAAGCCCCTGACAGAGAGCGCATGCCGCTGGGTCATGACTGCGCCCTCGCGCCGCGCCATTCCCATGGAAAGCTCTGCGCGGCGCGCTGCGGAGCATGCGTTGCGGTCTCGGCTGGGCTGCGCGTGACGTCGCGCAAAATCTCATCGGTCGGGCCAAGCGCCGTCACAGTGCCGCGATCGAGTTTCAGCAACAGATCGCATTCCGAGATGGCAGAGGGGCGGTGCGCGACGATCACGACACTGCCGCCCCGGTTCTTGGTGGCACGAATCGCGCTGTTGAGGGCGCGACATCCGATATCGTCGAGATGCGCATTGGGTTCATCGAGGATCAAGAGCGCCGGATCATCATAGAGCGCGCGCGCCAGTCCGATGCGCTGGACCTGACCAGCCGAC
The DNA here is from genome assembly GCA_003565055.1 of Paracoccaceae bacterium. Taxonomy (GTDB): domain Bacteria; phylum Pseudomonadota; class Alphaproteobacteria; order Rhodobacterales; family Rhodobacteraceae; genus Roseinatronobacter. The sequence goes on along the minus strand of PXDM01000464.1, from coordinate 3,603 downwards.
AGACGCGCGCCAGTGGCGCCGAGGCTTGTCTCATAGCCCAGCGGCAGGCTTTGGATCAACTCATGCACGCCCGCCGTTCGCGCCGCCGCGATGACTTTATCCGCGGGCGCATCCGGGTCGAGCCGGGCGATATTCTCGAAGACTGTGCCGCTGAAGAGGGTGACATGTTGCGGCAGATATCCAAGCGCCTGACCGAGATCCTTGCGCGCGAAATGGAGATAGGGCCGGTTGCCGAGCCTGACCTCGCCGCTGGTGGGGAGTTGCACCCCGGCGAGCACCTCGGCCAGCGTCGATTTGCCCGCCCCTGTCGGGCCGATGACGCCAAGCGCCTGACCGGGACGAAGCTCGAAACTGACCCCCCGGAGCAGCGTTTGCGGACCAGCCTGCGCGTTCATGATGCGCAGTGACACGCCCGAGACAGCAAGTTGGCCCGAGGGCTTCGCCCGATGATGCGCGGGCTCTGGCTCGGGCTGCGCAGCGTTCAGCGTCTGGATGCGGCCCAGGGCAGTGCGGGCGGCCTGCAGTTGCGGCCAGTTGCCGATCAACTGGTCGAGCGGGGCCAGCGCGCGCCCCAGAATGATCGAGGCCGCGATCATGCCCCCCGGCGTCAGTTGCGCCTGCAACACGAGCCAGGCCCCGCTCGCGAGGATCGCGGATTGCAGGAACAGTCGCAGCGTTTTTGCGCTGGTTCCGAAGCGCCCGGCGTCATCCTGCATGGCCAGCGCCCGGCGCAGGGCGCCCGCGCGCAGGGCCTGCCAGCGCGCAAGCAGGTTTTCGCGCATCCCCAGAGCGTCGATCTGCCCGATCTCGCAGGTGATCTGCTGCCCCAGATCGTCACTCGCCCTGTTCGCGGCGTGGCTGGCCGCGACCAGCGGGCGACTGCGCGCGATGCTGAGCATCCCCAGCCCCGCCAGAAGCAGCGCCGCGCAGAGCGCGACAAGTCCCAGAAGCGGGTGCAGGATCGCGATCACGAGGATGAACAGCGGCACCCAGGGAAAATCGAAGACGGCCATGAAGACGGGGGCCGCGCTGATCTGCTGCACAAAGGCCAGATCCTGCGCAGGGTTGGGGGCGTTGGTTTGCGGCGGCTGCCCCCTGTGCAGCGCGGCGGAAAAAAGCGGTCGGTCCAGCCGGTCCTGAAGCTGCGCGCCGAGCCGTCCGGCAATGCGCGCGCGGGCGTGATCGAGGAAACCGAAGATCAGATAGAGAAAGGCCACCAGCGCGGTCAACACCACAAGCGTGGCCTCGGACTGACTGGAGAGCACCCGGTCATAAATCTGCAGCATGAAAATCGGCCCTGTGAGCATCAGCAGATTGGTAAAGACGCTGATCCCCGCAACCGCCCAGAGCACGCGGCGTTGCGCTGTTGTCAGAAGCTGCGCGCGCGCGATTGCGGGCGCGCTGGGAGATTGCACTGGCATGATGGCAGCCTGCTCCGCTTCGGTTTCGTTCCGCCAGTGTCGCGCAGAAAGGTTACCAATCCGCTTCTTTGCAAATCCAAACGCACCAAAAGCCGCCGGGAAGCGGGCTGCAAACATGCACAGAATTCATAGTCTTCTTCGGAATGATGAATTTCTCTTTTCTTTCGCGGCCTGTTACAAGACCCTCTGAACTTCGGAGTCGCCCATGAGCATCGCATTCACATTGAAACCGACCCCGCTCGAAGAGAGGCTGCGCGCTGCGGCCAGAGAGCGCATCCTGATTCTCGACGGGGCCATGGGCACGCAAATTCAGACCCTTGGCCTGTCGGAAGAGGATTTCACGGCCCATAAACCCGGCTGCGGCTGCGCCCATCACAGTGATCATCCGCAAAAGGGCAACAATGATCTGCTAAACCTTTCGCAGCCCGACGCGATTGAGGAAATCCATTTCAAATTCGCGATGGCCGGGGCGGATGTCGTTGAAACAAATACGTTTTCTTCGACCACAATCGCGCAGGCGGATTACGGGCTCGAACACGCAGTCCATGATCTGAATGCCTGTGGGGCGACGCTCGCGCGGCGGGCGATGGACCGGGCGACCGCGATTGACGGGCGGCCGCGCTATGTCGCGGGCGCGCTTGGGCCGACGAATCGCACCGCCAGCCTCAGCCCCGATGTGAATGATCCCGGCTACCGCGCGGTCAGTTTCAACGATCTGCGGGCGGCTTACGGCCAGCAGGTCAAGGGCCTGATCGCGGGCGGGGCTGATCTGATCCTGATCGAGACGATTTTCGACACATTGAACGCCAAAGCCGCGATCTTCGCCTGTATGGAAGTTTTCGCCGAGACGGGCCAGCATCTGCCGCTGATGATCTCGGGCACGATCACGGATGCCTCGGGGCGCACCTTGTCGGGCCAGACGCCGACGGCTTTCTGGCATTCGGTGATGCATGCGCGGCCTTTCACCGTGGGGCTGAATTGCGCGCTCGGGGCCAGTGCGATGCGTCCGCATCTGGCGGAGCTCGCAGGCGTGTCGACGAGCCTCATCTGCGCCTATCCGAATGCGGGGCTGCCCAATGCCTTCGGGGAATATGATGAGGGCCCGGAGGATACCGCCGTGCAAGTCGCCGAGTTCGCGCGCGAAGGGCTGGTCAATATCGTAGGCGGGTGCTGCGGCACGACGCCAGAGCATATCCGCGCGATTGCCGAGGCCGTCGCGGGCGAAAAACCGAGGGTCTTTGCATGAGCCGTTATCTGCGCCTGTCCGGGCTTGAGCCCTTCGTTCTGACGCCCGACATTCCTTTCGTGAATGTCGGCGAGCGCACCAATGTCACCGGGTCTTCCAAATTCCGCAAGCTGATCGTTAATCGCGATTACGCCACCGCGCTGGAAGTGGCGCGCGATCAGGTCGAAAACGGTGCGCAGATCATCGACATCAATATGGACGAAGGACTGATCGATTCGAAAACGGCGATGGTGGAGTTTCTCAACTTAGTCGCCTCGGAGCCCGACATCGCGCGCGTGCCGGTGATGATCGACTCGTCGAAATGGGAAGTGATCGAGGCCGGGCTGCAATGCGTGCAGGGCAAGTCGGTGGTCAATTCCATCTCGCTCAAGGAAGGCGAGGCGCAGTTTCGCGAGCAGGCGAGCTTGTGCATGGCTTACGGCGCGGCTGTGGTGGTCATGGCCTTTGACGAGGCAGGGCAGGCCGACACATTCGCGCGCAAAACCGAGATCTGCGCACGCGCCTACCGTATCCTGACCGAAGAACTGGGCTTTCCGCCCGAGGATATCATCTTTGACCCCAATATCTTCGCCGTCGCCACAGGGATCGAGGAGCATGACAATTACGGTGTCGATTTCATCGAAGCCACGCGCTGGATCCGCGAAAACCTGCCGCATGCGCATGTCTCGGGCGGTGTGTCAAACCTCTCGTTCAGTTTTCGCGGCAATGAGCCGGTGCGCGAGGCGATGCATGCGGTCTTCCTCTATCACGCCATTCAGGCGGGGATGGATATGGGGATCGTCAATGCGGGCCAGCTGGCGGTCTATGATCAGATCGACCCGGAGCTGCGCGAGGCTTGCGAGGATGTGGTCCTGAACCGCCGCCCGGATGGCACCGAGCGGTTGCTGGAAATCGCCGAGCGCTTCCGGGGTGGGGCGCGTGAAGAAAAGGTGCGCG
>PXDM01000226.1 GCA_003565055.1 Paracoccaceae bacterium | reverse complement strand
GATCTTGTCAGCCTGAACAGGCTGTTTCGCCCTGATCCAATGCCCGAAGCATCACACTATCGGTCAGCAAATACTTAGCGCTGCGCTGCGTCCGAATGACGGCTGAGGGATCGAAACCACCCCCCATTCCCCTCCCCACATCCCCCCAAATGCGCCCCTTGCCAGAGGCGGCGCGTCAGTGCTAGTTTTGATCAAATCCAGCGAGGCAGATATGAAAATCGGCATTTTGCAGACGGGGCAGGCCCCGGAACCGGTGCGCTCTCAGACGGGTGATTATCCGGTGCTGTTCGAGCGGCTCCTTGCAGGTCACGGTTTCCGTTTCGCCACATGGCATGTCGAGGCGATGGTGTTCCCCGACAGCCCCCGCGCGGCGGATGGCTGGCTGATCACCGGCTCGCGTCACGGGGTTTACGAGGATCATCCCTTCATCGCGCCGCTGGAGGAGTTCATCCGCGATGCGCTCGCCGCGCAGATGCCGGTGGTGGGCATCTGTTTCGGTCATCAGATCATGGCGCAGGCTTTGGGCGGGCGGGTCGCGCAATTCGCGGGCGGTTGGGCCGTGGGGGCGCAGGATTATGCGTTTGAGGGCCAGTCAGTGCGCCTCAACGCCTGGCATCGCGATCAGGTCATCATGCCGCCCGAGGGCGCGCGCACCATCGCGCGCCATCCGTTCTGCGCCCATGCAGCGCTTACCTTTGGCGAAACCGGCCTGTCGGTGCAGGCGCATCCCGAATTCGACGATGGCTTCATTCAGGGGTTGATCGAGACACGCGGGCGCGGTCTGGTGCCCGAGCCGCTGCTCGCCGAGGCCGAGGCGCGCAAGGGGGGGGCGTCCGGTGCGCCCTTGATCGCGCAGAAGATTGCCGCGCATTTCAAACGCGTGGCCGCTGCGCGCCCCGCGTCAACGGAGGCTACATGACAAGCTGGCGCGACAAGACCCCACAGGCGGCGCAGGATTTCCTCTCGGGGCGCAGGCTCGACGAGATCGAGTGCATCATCGCCGATATGGCCGGCGTGGCGCGGGGCAAGGCCATGCCTGCGTTCAAATTCGACGAGAGTGCGAAATACTACCTGCCGACCTCGATCTTTCTGCAGACGATCACCGGGGGCTGGGCGGATTTCAAGGACGGGGCGGATCTGGAACCCGACATGATCATGCGGCCTGATTTCGCGACCGCGACAGCCGCGCCCTGGACGGCGGACTGGACCTTGCAGATCATCCATGACGCGGAAGACGGGGAGGGCAACCCGATTGCCACGGCCCCGCGCAATGTGCTCAAGCGGGTGCTGGCGCTCTACCATGCGGAGGGCTGGCAACCAGTCATCGCGCCCGAGATGGAGTTCTTTTTCGTTGCGCGCAATACCGATCCCAACATGCCGATCATCCCGCCGATGGGGCGCAGCGGGCGGCGGGCGGCGGCGCGGCAGGCGTATTCCATGTCGGCGGTCGATGAATATGGCAAGGTGATCGACGATATCTATGATTTCGCCGAAGCCATGGGGCTGGAGATCGACGGCATCCTGCAGGAAGGCGGGGCCGGGCAGGTGGAGATCAACCTTGCGCATGGCGATCCGCTGAACCTCGCCGATCAGGTCTTCTATTTCAAGCGCATGATCCGCGAGGCGGCCTTGCGTCACGACATGTTCGCGACCTTCATGGCCAAGCCCATCGAGGGCGAGCCGGGCTCGGCCATGCATATCCACCATTCGGTGCTGGATGTGGCGACGGGCCGCAACCTGTTTTCGACCGAAGACGGGCAGAGCACGGACGCGTTCATGCATTTCATCGGGGGGTTGCAGCGGCATCTGCCCTCGGCGGTCGCGCTGATCGCACCCTATGTGAACAGCTACCGCCGCTATGTGCCGGATTTCGCGGCCCCCATCAATCTCGAATGGGGCTATGACAACCGCACGACGGGCTTGCGCGTGCCGATTTCCTCGCCGGCCTCGCGGCGGGTCGAGAACCGGCTGGCGGGGATGGATTGCAACCCGTATCTGGGCATCGCGGCCTCGCTCGCTTGTGGCTATCTGGGGCTGAAAGAGCGGGTCGGGCCGCGCAGTGAGTGTCGCACCAATGCCTATATGGACGAGGATGAGTTGCCGCGCACCCTGGGCTCCGCGCTTGATCTCTTTGATGAGGCGGCGCGACTGCATGAGATCCTCGACCCGGAATTCTCGCGCATCTATGCGGCGGTGAAGCGGGATGAATATAACGAGTTTCTGCAGGTGATCAGCCCCTGGGAGCGTGAGCATCTGCTGTTGAACGTATGAACCTGCTTTTCGCCAATGACCGGGCGGGGGAATATCCGCCAAGCTGGTATGCGGCCTCGGCCACACCGCTTGCGCCATTCCCGGCGCTGAAGGGCGCGCATCGGGCGGATGTCTGTATCATCGGCGCGGGCTATACGGGGCTCTCGGCGGCGCTGCATCTGGCCGAGCGCGGCTATTCAGTGACGGTGCTGGAGGCCCATCGCGTGGGCTTTGGCGCGTCGGGGCGCAATGGCGGGCAGGTGGGGCCGGGGCAGCGGATCGAGCAGGATGCGCTGGAGCGTATGGTCGGGCGCGAGGATGCGCGCAAGCTCTGGGCCATCGGGCTGGAGGCGCGCGATCTGGTGCAGGCGCTGATCGCGCGTCTGGGGATTGACTGCGCCTATAAGCCCGGTGTGATCCATGCCGATTGGCATGGCCGCGATGTGCCCCATAGCCATGCCTATGCCGAGAAACTGGCGCGGGAGTATGATTACACCGAGATCGAGACGCTGGACCGCGACGCCATGCAGGCCATCGTGCGCACGCGGGCCTATCAGGGCGGGGTGCTCGATCACGGGGCAGGGCATCTGCACCCGCTGCGCTATGCTTTCGGGCTTGCCCGCGGGGCTGTGGCGGCGGGGGCGCAGATTTTCGAGGGCGCGCTGGTCGTGGACATTCAGCACGGGCCGCGCGTGCGCGTGCAGACTGCGCAGGGGCATGTCGAAGCGGATCATGTGCTGATCGCGGCGAATGGCTATCTGGGCGGGCTGGTGCCGCAAGTGGCGGCCAAGGTCATGCCGATCAACAATTTCATCATTGCGACGGCGCCTTTGGCGGAAGGGACCGTGCTGGCCCGCGACCTCGCCGTGGCCGACAGCAAATTCGTGGTGAATTATTTCCGCATGTCCGAAGACGACCGGCTGCTTTTTGGCGGCGGCGAAAGCTATGGCTACCGCTTCCCCGATCTGATCCGCACAGTGCGCAAGCCGATGCTGGAGGTCTTTCCGCAACTGGCCGAGACGCCGATTGAGTATGCCTGGGGCGGCACGCTCGCGATCACCATGACGCGGCTGCCCTGTTTCGCGCGGGTCGCGCCGAATGTGCTCTCGGCCTCGGGCTATTCGGGCCACGGGGTGGCGCTGGCGACGCTTGCGGGGCAAATCATGGCCGAGGCGCTCGCCGGGCAGGCGGAGCGCTTCGATCTGCTGGCAGGCATCCGGCTGCCGGGCTTTCCCGGCGGGCCGATGCTGCGCAACCCGCTGTTGGCGCTGGCGATGAGCTGGTATGCGCTGCGCGACCGGCTGGGGCGGTAAGCCCCAGCGCCGCTTACTTGTTCATGCCCGCGAGCTTTTGCTGCAATTCGGCGAGTTGCTTCTTGATATCGGTCAACTCGTCCTTGTCCTCGGGGGCGTCCTTGCTCGCAGGAAGACCGGGCCAGCCCGCCATCATGGTTTTCATGAAAGCCTGCTGCTGGCGCTGCATCTCGTCAAAGCCGGGCATGGCGGCCATGGGATTGGCTTTGCTCATGTTCTCCATGATCTGCGACTGGCCCTCGCGCAGCATCTCGAAGGACATGGCCAGAAATTCGGGCACGACGCTTTGGGCCTGCGTGGAATAGCTGCGCACGAGATCGGTCAGCACGTCGATGGGCAGGACGTTCTCGCCGCGGCTTTCGTGCTCGGCAATGATCTGGAGAAGATACTGGCGCGTCAGGTCATCGCCGGATTTCAGGTCCACGATCTGCACTTCGCGGCCATCACGGATGAAACCTGCGATGTCTTCGAGCGTCACATAATCGCTGGTCTCGGTGTTGTAGAGACGACGGCTGGCATATCGCTTGATCAGAAGCGGTTTTTGAGCATCGGACATGGTTCTCCCCTCGACCATTCGATATTGCATTGCAGCGAGACTAGACGTGCATTGCACAAAAGAAAAGAGGCGAGCGTGACCGCTCGCCCCTGTTCGGGTTCTATCCGGGAGGTGACAGACCCCGGCGAAGTCTGGCAGCTTACTTCGCGGTCGAAGCCGTTTTGGCAGCTTTGGTCGCCGTGTCGGTTGCTTTCTTGACAGCAGCAGTGGTTTCTTCCTGCAGGTCCTTGCCAGCAGCCATCAGCAGCTCAACCGTGTCCATCTGCACTTTTTTCGCGATTTCAGCGAAAGCAGCGACATGCTCTGCAGCAACCTCAGCCTGAGCCGAAGCGAAATCGGTCATGGCTTTGGTGTAGTCAGCCGGATCTTCCTTCACGGACGACACTTCACCGACTTTGGCCAGCGTGGTCTTGGTCCATTTGGTCGAAACTTCGGTCGACTTTTCAGCAGCTTCCAGAGCAACCTTGCTCATTTTCTCAGCCAGAGCAGCTTGCGATTTGAACGCGTCCTGCATGGCGGATGTGTCCATCGGGAACGAACCCATCATGTCTTTCATCATTTTGGTGTAGTCGGTCGAGTTAGCCATGGGTTTTCTCCTTGGGTCCATGTGGGGCAGGTCAGTCTCGTCTTCCCTGCTTCTGAGGCTCAATATGCATGCTGCACTGCGGCATTTCAAGGAAAAAATGCTGCGCCGCAGCAATATTGCTGCGCCGCAGCGGCAAGCCTATGACATAGCGTCGTTTTTTGAGCTGACGACATAAGTGCCAGGGGCGTCCGCGAGCGCCGGATAGGCCGAATCGCCGGGGATCCGTGCCTCCAGAAGCGCGCCGGAGCGCTTGCGCAGCCATTCTTCCCAGCGCGGCCACCATGACCCATCGTGGAAATCGGCGGCGTCCTTCCACTCTTCGGGCGTGCCTGCTGGGGCAGGGCCCGCGTAATGGCCGTATTTCTTTTTCGACGGTGGATTGATGATCCCGGCGATATGGCCTGATTGCGACAGGATGAAGGTCTTGTCCTTCGCCCCCATGCGCGAGATGCCCCGGAAGCTCGACCGCCAGGCCGCGATATGATCGGTCTCGCAGGCGATGGCGCAGAGCGGGTGTTTCACATCCGAGATCGAGACATCTTCGCCGCAGATACGGAAACTGTCGCCTGAGAAGCGGTCCTGCTGGCAGAGCCCGCGCAGATATTCGACCGTCATGCGCCCCGGCAGATTGGTGCCGTCCCCGTTCCAGTAGAGCAGGTCAAAGGCGGGCGGGGCCTCGCCCATCATATAGGCGCGGATTGCCGGGCCGTAGATCAGGTCATTGGAGCGCAGGAAAGAGAAGGTGCGCGACATGAAGAAACTGTCGAGATAGCCCTTGTCATTGCATTCCGCCTCGATCCCGTCGACGAAATCATCCTCAAGGAAGACACCCACTTCGCCCTGATCCGAGAAATCCGTCAGCGTGGTGAAGAAGGTGGCCGCGCGCACCGATTTGTCGCCGCGCTTGTTCATCAGCGCAAGGGTCAGCGAAAGCGTCGTACCGGCGATGCAGTAGCCGATGACATTGACCTGCTTCTCTTCGGTAACGTCACGGGCCACGCGGATCGCTTCCAGATAGCCTTCCTCGACATAGGTATCGAGCCCGACATCAGCATAAGAGGCGTCGGGATTGACCCATGACACGACAAACAGCGTATAGCCCTGATCCACGATCCATTTGATCAGGCTGTTCTTGGGCTTGAGGTCCATGACGTAGAATTTGTTGATCCAGGGCGGGAAGATGATCAGCGGCGTGCGCCGGACCTTCTCGGTGGTGGGCGTGTATTGGATCAACTCGAACAGGCGATTGCGGTATACGACCTTGCCCGGCGTCGTCGCCAGATCCTCGCCGACCTTGAAGGCGTCCTTGTCAGCAAGCGTGACCAGCAATTCGCCCTTATTGGCCTCGATATCGCGCACGAGGTTTTCGAGCCCGCGCACAAGGCTCTCGCCTTCGGTCTCGACGGCCTTCAAAAGCGCATCGGGATTGGTGGCGAGGAAATTCGTGGGGGCCATCATGTCGACGATCTGCTGCGTGAAATAGCCAAGGCGACGCTTTTCGCGATCCGGGATCGAATCGAGATCCTCTACGGCGGTGGTCATGGCCTCGGTGGCGAGCAGGTATTGCTGCTTGATATAGTTGAAATAGGGATGCGTCTTCCACAGCGGATTGGCGAAGCGGCGGTCGTCGGGGGTGTGGTCCTCGGGGGCGGCGAGTTTGCCACGGCGTAGAACCTCCTGCGCCTCGATATGGTGCTTGAGCGCCTTGCCCCAGTAGTCGAGTTGCTGCTCCAGCGCTTTCGACGGGTTCTTGGCCATCTCGGTCCAGTAGGCCGTGACAGCATGCACGAAAAGTTCCGAATCGGGGGCTTGCAGGCTCTGGCGGGGCTGGTGGCGATGCGCGAGTGCGTCGGTCAGGCGGTGCGTCAGTTCTTCGATCCGTGCCAGATTTTCCTTCATTCGGACCAGTTTTTGATCATCGTCATATTCAGAAGTTGTCATGATTGCTTTTCCCCCCTATTCTTCGCAGATGCAGCAAAGATAGCTCCACACTATCTTAACTGTGCCGAGATATAATTTAAAGCGGCGTTTCCCGGCTGGGCAACCGGCCGTGAAGTCAAGGGGACACACATGAAGGGTATGGCATCCTACGATCTGATGGAATCCATTCGCAACACCAATGAATGGATCGGCGCCTCTGCGCGCGCCTGTGCATCCTACCCGGTCTGGGGCATGGTCCCGAACCCGATGTTCAAGGTGATGTCCGCCTGGGGGCGGGTCACGGAACGCAGCTTCGCGCGGATGGTGATCAAGCCCGATTGGGGCATCACCTCTGTCGTGGCCGAAGACGGGCGCGATCACATGGTCGAGGAAGTGATCGAAGTGGGCCGCGCCTTCGGAGACCTGCTGCGCTTCAAGGTCCATGGGCGGCCTGAGAAGTCGCGCCGCGTGCTGCTTTGCGCGCCGATGTCGGGGCATTATTCGACGCTCTTGCGCTCCACTGTCGCAAGCCTGTTGCCCGATTGCGAAATCTGGATCACCGACTGGCACAATGCCCGCGATATCCCGGTGTCCGAGGGCAAATTCGACGTCGAGGATTACACGCTATATATCGCCGATTTCCTGCGCCATCTGGGGCCCGATACGCATGTGATCGCGGTTTGCCAGCCCGTGCCACTGGCGCTGGCGGCGACGGCGTATCTGGCGGAGAAAGACCCCGAAGCCCAGCCGCGCACACTCACGCTGATCGGCGGGCCGGTCGATCCGGATGCGGCCCCGACGGAAGTGACGGATTTCGGCAGCCGCGTGACCATGGGGCAGCTGGAGCATCTCGCGATCCAGCGCGTTGGGTTCAAATATAAGGGTGTCGGACGGCTGGTCTATCCGGGCCTGTTGCAGCTTGGTGGCTTCATCTCGATGAATCTCGAACGCCATGCGCAGGCTTTTTCGGACAAGATCTCGGCCGAGGCGCAGGGGCAGGGCGGCGAGCGCGACAAGCATAACCGCTTCTATGACGAATATCTCTCGGTCATGGATATGACAGCGGAATTCTATCTCTCGACTGTGGAGCGGATATTCAAGAACCGCGAAATCGCGCGCAACGCCTTTACGGTCGCGGGCCACAAGGTCGATTGCGCCAAGGTCACCAATGTTGCCGTGAAGATCGTCGAGGGCGAGAAGGACGATATCAGCGCGCCGGGGCAATGTCTGGCGGCGCTCGATTTGCTCACCGGTCTGTCGGATGCGCAGAAGGCGAGCCATCTGGAACCCGGCGCCGGCCATTATGGCATCTTCGCGGGCCGGTCTTGGCGCGACAATATCCGCCCGCTGGTGATGGAATTCATGGACACGCATTCGGGCGACGGCGGATCGGGCAAGCCCGGCCTGCGCGTGGCGGCCTCCAACGGGTGAGCCGTTCCGGGTGATGAACAGGGCCGGGCGCGTCTTGCGCCCCGCCTTTTGCGTTGTGTGTTCGACGGCGATTTTGCTGGTGAGGCCGGATCACCGGAAACCCGGCGCGGGCGGTGACGTCACCTGTGCGGGGCGGGTCTGGCGCGGGACGATCCGCCTGCAAGTGAGGGCACTCATGCACGTGCATTCGAGTGGATTTGGCCTTGCCCGCAGGTGGCGGACGCTCGGGGCAAGACTTGGGGCGGGCGGGGGGCGCAGCGAGCGCTTGTCAGGCCTGTCTTGCGGCATTGTCTCTGTTGACGGCTGAATGTCGAGATCCAGCGCGGGCCAGGACTGCATGACGCGCCCCACATGCTGCGCGCAGGGTCACGGATAACCGGTCGAGCGCGAATTATGCGTGACGGCGCTCGATGACTGAACGGCAGAGCGGAGAGATGACAAGGCCGGGCGCTCCTCGCGCCCGGCCTTGTTCGTCGCGCAGATCGTGGCTCACTCGCTGCAGGTGAAGCTCGCGGCCTCGCGCCAATCGCCGCTGCCATCATGCACGGCGCGTTGTGGCCATGCGCAGACCGGGCGGGACCATTCGGCCGCATCCTCGGTCGCAGGGCGGGTCGTCATCAGCGTATCCGGGGCCGTGCCCGTCGCGAGCCAGTCTTCCATTGCGCCGAGCGGATCGAACCCGGCAGAGGTGATCCCCGGCCCCGGCTGTATCCCGCAATGATCCATGCCGGGGATGAGGAAGAGCCGGTTCACGTCATCGAGCGCCGCGCCATGCGTCTCGCGCAAGCGGGTGAAGTAATCGACCGTATAGCCATGCGGCACAATCGCATCGGCCAGCCCGTGCCATGTGATCATGCGCCCGCCCGCTTCGGCAAAACCGCTCAGATCCGCGTCCGTCGCATTATAGATCCGGCCCATGAACTCAAGCTCTGCCGGATGGGTGTCGAAATCGAAATCCATCGAGCTGAATGTTTCGCCCGGATCCTCGCGGAAGGCCATGAATTGCAGGAATTGCTGATTGAAGACAGGCACCAAAGCCCCGCCACCCTGCGCGAAGCCCGTGAGCCACAGACCCCAGAACGGCTCTGACCCCAAAGGCACTGTCGCGGGGTAGAGTTGGTCGCCCGCGGAATTGACCGCGCCGGTTTCGGTCCAGGCGGTCACAGTGTCGATCTGCGCGGGGCTCAGGCAGGGGGCATTGCGGCCCTCCGAACACGCGAGTGCAGTCCAGTCGATGCGGCAGGCATCGGGGTCGGAGATCAGCCCGTCTTCCAGCCCGTCAGCGGCGTCGCATTGGTCCAGCACATGCGCGCCGATGAGTTCTGCCTCCTGCGGTCCGAGGATGCGCGCGCCGTCGCTGTCGGTATTGGCCTGCACCACGCTCGCCATCCATGTCGCGACCAGCCCGGTATAATCGAGCGCGGGCGCGCCGTTCAGGATGCCGTCAAACAGGTCCGGGTCGCGCAGCGCCAGCATATTGGCCTGCCGCCCGCCCGTCGAGCAGCCTGCGAAGATGCGCGGGCTGGGCGTGGCGTCGTAATATTGCGTGATCACTGTCTGCGCGAGTTTCGCCGTTTCGCGCACGGCACGGTGACCCCAATCGACCTCGGCCAGACGGTTATGCAGCGCCCAGCGGCCATCGACCGAGGAGGTGCCCCAATGCCCGCCATCCATCGTGGCAGCCGCATAGCCGCGCCGCAGCCCGTGATTCATCGCATTCACGAAACCCGGTGCATCCGAAAGAAGCTGCCCGCAGAGCCCGCCGCATCCGGCCATGTAGAAGCCGCCATTCCAGTCCTCGGGCAAGCGGATCTCGAAGCTGATCGCAGGGCGGATCGTGCCGCGCAGTGAACAGAAAGCGGGTAGGTCGTCGCGCGCCGCGACAGGCACGGCTGAAAGGTTTTGCACGTCATTGATCCGCAGTTCCGCCAGCGCGCGGCAAGCGTCCTCGGCCTTCGCGCTCATGGGGGCGGCCAGCGCCACGCCGAGCGCGAGCAGCCATCGCAATGGGGTCTGTTGTCTCATTCTGTCCTCCCTGAGTTTCGGGCAAGCTTATCGGGGTCGCGCGCAAAGGCAATGCCAAAGGCCTGCCGCTTCAGCGCAGCATCATCCACAGCGCCACCCCCGCCAGCAGGAGGCTCGCGCCGCGATTGAGCCGCTCTGCGCTCAGCCGGTCCTGCCAGAGCCGCAAGAGCCCCGCGCCCGCCCATGTCCAGACTGTGAAAGCGGCGAGATTGTTGAGCGTGAAGAGCGTGGCGATCCAGAGCACGCGGCCTGTGTCGCTGTCTTCTGCCAGAAACTGCGCGAACATGGCTGCGATGATCGCATAGGCTTTGGGATTCAGGAGCAGCAGCACCGCCCCGTCGCGGGCACTCGCGCGCGGCGGCGCGTGGTTTGGCACGAGAGCGCCCGCGCCCCAGAGCCGCCAGGCCATCCACAGCACATAGGCCCCGCCCGCGAGCGCCATGACCTGCGCGGCCCGCTCTGCGGTTCCGGCCAGTTGCCCGAAGCCGAGGCCAAGCACCAGTGTCACGATCCATGTGGCCGCGTGATAGCCCAGGGAGGCCCGACAACTCGCCGCAATCCCGTCGCGCGCGCCGAGTGTCGCGAAAAAGAGATTGCCCGGCCCCGGTGACCAGGCGAGCGGCAGCAGGAACAGGATCAGGGCGGCGGTCGTCTCGGCGGGCATGGTGGCGTTCCCTTTGGGGCTCAGTTGGGGCTATCCGCGCGGGCGACGCGGGGCGCGACCCGAAAGCTGCGCATTCCCGGGGTGCGGGCCGAAAATCGGTTTGCGGCATTTCATTTCTGTGCCGGAGCGACTAGATCAGAGGTCATCCCATGCCCGGAGTGTGCCGCCATGTTCGACGACCAACTGACCAGCCCGCTGAAATCTGCGACCAATGCGCTGTTGAAAGCCGCGAAAGCCGCCGGGGCGGAGGCTGCGGATGCGATCGCGATCGAAGGGCGGTCCATCTCGATCGACATGCGCAAGGGCGGGCTGGAGCAGGCCGAACGCGCCGAGGGGCTTGATCTGGGCTTGCGGGTCTTCGTGGGCAACCGGCAGGCGTGCATTTCTTCGTCGGATACTCGGCCTGCGACGCTGGAGGCCATGGCCGCGCGCGCGGTCGCCATGGCGCGCGAAGCCCCGGACGATCCGCATGCAGGGCTGGCCGAGACGGCGCAGCTTGCGATGCTGCGCACAGCCGAAGGGCTGGAGCTGCGCGACCCCGCGCCCGAGCCGTCGCCCGAAGCCCTGCAGAAGGATGCGCGCCGCGCCGAAGCGGCGGCCGAGGCGGTCAAGGGCGTGACGCAGGTGCAATCGGCCTCTGCGGCCTATGAATGCCGCGCGATCTGGCTGGCGGCGACGAACGGGTTTCAGGGCGGCTATGGGCGCTCGTCGCGCCACATTTCCTGTGTGGCGATCAGTGGCGAAGGCACCGGCATGGAGCGCGACTGGGCTGCCGAGAGCCGGATCTTTCAGGCGGATCTGCCGGATGCCGCAGAGATCGGCCAGCTTGCCGCTGCGCGCGCGGTTGCGCGGCATGGGGCGCGGCGGCCGAAGACCGGTGCCTGGCCTGTGCTCTATGATGAGCGCATCGCCGGGAGCCTGATCGGGCATCTGCTCAATGCGATCAACGGCAGTTCGGTGGCGCGCGGGTCAAGCTGGCTGCGCGACGCGATGGGCGAGGCGGTGCTGCCCAAGGGCATCAGCCTGCGCGAAGACCCGCTGCGCGCGCGTCGCTCCGGCTCGCGCCCCTTCGATGCCGAAGGTCTGCAGAGCCGCGCGAAGGATCTGGTTGCGGATGGGGTGTTGCAAAGCTGGGTGCTTGATCTTGCGACCGCGCGCAAGCTGGGGCTTGAGAGCACGGCCAATGCCGTGCGCGGGACATCCGCGCCGCCTTCGCCATCGACGTCGAATGTGTTGCTGACCCAAGGGACAAAATCGCAGGCGGATCTGCTCGCCGAGATGGGCACGGGGCTGTTGGTCACCTCGCTGATCGGGGCCACGATCAACGCGACCACCGGCGATTATTCGCGCGGCGCGTCGGGCTTCTGGGTGGAGAATGGCGAGATAGTCTATCCGGTCAATGAATGCACCATCGCGGGCAATCTGCGCGAGATGCTGGGGCGGATCATCCCGGCCAATGACGCGCGCGATCATCTGTCGAGCGTGGTGCCCTCGCTTCTGGTCGAAGGGATGACACTTGCCGGCGACTGATGATCTGGCGCTTTTGCTCGCAGCCGCGGATGAGGCCGGTCAGATCGCCACGCGCCATTTCGGGGCCGGGCCAAAGGTCTGGGACAAGGGCAGCGGGCAGGGGCCTGTCACGGAGGCGGATCTGGAAATCGACCGCATGCTGCAGGACCGGTTGCGCGCCGCGCGGCCCGATTATGGCTGGCTGTCAGAGGAAACCGCTGCCGACCCGGCGCGATTGCAGGCCGAGCGGATGTTCATCATCGACCCGATTGATGGCACCCGCGCCTTCATCGACGGCCAAAAGGGGTTCGCGCATGCGCTGGCCGTGGTCGAGCGGGGCGTCCCCGTCGCCGCTGTGGTGCTGCTGCCGCTGATGGGCTTGCGCTACACAGCGCGCCAGGGCGGTGGCGCGTTTTGCAATGGCGCGCCGATGCGTGTGCGCGCGGGCCATACCCCGCCCGATGTGCTGGCCGCGCGCCCGGTGATGGAGCCGCATCATTGGCCGGGCGGGCTGCCGGAACTCACGCGTCATTTCCGCCCCTCGCTCGCCTGGCGGCTGGCTCTGGTGGCCGAGGGGCGGTTCGACGCAATGCTGGCCATGCGCGCGACCTGGCATTGGGACATTGCCGCAGGCGCGCTTCTGATCGCCGAAGCGGGGGGCGTGATCACGGATGCGCAAGGGGCGGGGCTGCGCTTTGACACGGAGTGCCCCAGCTCTGAGGGCGTGGTGGCCGCCGCACCCGACTTGCAGGCGGCGCTTCTGGCGCGGCGACGCGGTGAGGGCAATGCGGCCCCGCTCTGAGGCGGGATCCCGCGCGCGTCAGGCGCTGGCCGTGGCCTCGATCTCGAACAGAAGGTCGGGCAGCGCGAGTTGCGTCACGCCCAGCAAGGTCATCGGCGGGCTGTTCCGCACGGCCCCGAAGCGCATCCCCAGCAGATCGAGATTGGCGCGCGCCGCCTCCATATCCGTCGCATAGAGCCGCAACCGCGTGACATGGCCGAGATCCATGCCCGCGCCGCCCAGAACAGCGGCGAGATTGTCCAGCGCCAGCGCGATCTGGGCGCGCATATCGCCCGGATGCTGCGGCACGCCATGCGCATCGACTGCTGTCTGCCCCGCGCACAGGACCTGGCGCGTCGCGGCCTCGATGATCTCGGCCTGATTGTAGCCCAGTTTCAGGGACCAGTCCCATGGATTGATGGCAGTGCGTTGCATGGCAGTTTCTCCTTGGCGATGACCATGACGACGCGGTAGCGCAATATGGTGCCAAAAACTGGCACCTTTCCTGCTATGATGCGCAGATGAAGACTCGCGCGCGCCATGATGCCATCCTGCGCCATCTGCGCCGCTATGGCAGCGCGACCATCGCCGTGCTGGCGGCGGAGGTCGGGGCCTCGCGGCGCACGGTGCTGCGTGATATCGCGTCGCTGCGCGATGAGGGCTTCGTCATTCATTCCGAACCCGGCCGAGGCGGCGGGTTGCAGCTTGATCCACAGGCGATGCAGACTGCCGCGCGGCTCGCCGTGGCGGAGGTGTTCGCGCTTCTGATCAGCGTTACAGTGATGCGCGCTGCGGGATATCTGCCCTTCGCCAGCCTCGCGGATGCTGGACTTGCGAAGATCGAGAAGACCCTGCCGCCAGAGAAGATCCGCGATCTGCGCCGGTTTCTCGAGTGCCTGCATGTGGGCAAACTCTCGCCGCGTCAGGATCTGTCGGATATGGGCGCGATCGACCCGGATCTGTTGCCAGCCTTCGAGATCGCCTTTCTGGACCGGCTGCATCTGCGTTTTGACTACAGCGATGCCAAAGGTCAGCAGACACTGCGGGAGGTGGAGCCACAGGCCATGCTGATCCTGCCGCCGCTCTGGTATCTGGTGGCCTGGGATCCTGCGCGCGACGCGTTCCGGCATTTCCGCATGGACCGGATCGCTCAGCCGCATGTGATCGAGGGGCGCAGGTTCCGTCGCCGCCATGTGCCCTTTGCGGCGGATATCTGCCCTTACAGCCGATTGCAGAGCGCGATGGATGCGTGATCGCCCTGGACGCGCGCGCACGCGCGAGGGGCGCGGGCAAGAAACAGATTCCGTCCTGCGTGGATTTCGCTTATCAGAGGGCCGCATCCGCCCTCGTGCGGGGCGGGCAGGGCGAAGGGTGGCGCAGCGATGGTCTTGAGCCTCGGCGAGCAGATGTCGCGCATCATGGGCGCGCGGGGGCGGCAGGCGGCCCCGGATGCGGTGCAGCACTTGCCCCGGCCCTATATCTGGCTTCATGGTGATCATGCCGAGCAAGCGCAGGCGCTTGCGGCGCTCTCAGAGGCGCTGTTGCAAAAGGACGAAGGCCTCTCGGTTCTGCTCAGCTTGCCATCAGAGGCCACAGCCATGTTGCCGGAACTGCCCGGTCGCGTGGTGCT
>PXDM01000069.1 GCA_003565055.1 Paracoccaceae bacterium | reverse complement strand
TGCCGATGCTGTGCGCGATGTGCCCGTGCTGGGGCCGATCTATTCCGGGGTGCTGTCGGGCCATGGGCTAATGGTTTATCTCGCCTTCCTATGCGTGCCGCTGACCTGGTACATGCTCTTTCGTACCCGGTTCGGGCTGCGACTGCGGGCGGTGGGCGAGAATCCGGCGGCGGTGGACACTGCGGGCGTATCCGTCACAGCGCTGCGCTTCGGGGCCGTTGCGATCTGCGGCGTGCTCTGCGGGCTGGCGGGGGCCTATCTGGCCACCGGGCTCTCTGCCGGTTTCGTGCGGGATATGACCGCAGGGCGGGGCTTCATCGCACTGGCGGCGATGATTTTCGCGAAATGGCGGCCCTATCCGGCGATGGGGGCCGTGCTGCTGTTTGCCTTCATGGAGGCTGCGGCCAATACCTTTCAATCCTTGCAGATTTTGGGTCTTTCGATTCCGGTTCAGGCGATGCAGGCCTTGCCCTATATCCTCACGGTTGTCATTCTGGCAGGGTTCGTGGGCAAAGCCATCCCGCCGCGCGCGGGCGGTCAGGCCTATGTCAAGGAACATTAACCCCTAACGGCCCCGGAGAGGGGCCAGAGGCCACGCATGCAGGTCTATCTGCCCATCGCCGAGACATCGGTCAATGCCTTCACATTGCTGGGGGTGGGGGGCGGTGTGGGGATGCTGTCGGGCATGTTCGGCGTGGGCGGGGGCTTCCTGATCACGCCGCTTCTGTTCTTCATCGGGGTGCCGCCGGCTGTGGCGGTGGCAACGGGGGTCAATCAGGTCGTGGCCTCCTCGATCTCGGGGGTTCTGGCGCATCTCAAGCGCAAGACGGTCGATCTGCAAATGGGCAGCGTGCTGCTGATCGGAGGGCTGATTGGCTCGCTGATCGGGATCTGGTTTTTCAACCTGATGAGCGCGCTCGGCCAGATCGACCTGATCGTGCAGCTCTCTTATGTGATATTTCTGGGCATCATCGGCGGGTTGATGCTGCAAGAGAGCCTGCGGGCGCTTCTGCGCGCAAAAAACCCGACAGCACGCAAGCGCAAGCTGCATCAGCATTACTGGCTGCATAATCTGCCCTTCAAGATGAAATTCCGCACATCGGGGCTCTATATTTCGGTCTTTCCGCCGCTTCTGGTCGGCATGGGTGTGGGCGTTCTGGCCGCGATAATGGGGGTGGGCGGGGGCTTTATCCTTGTGCCCGCGATGATCTATTTGCTGGGCATGCCGACCAAGGTGGTGATCGGCACCTCGCTCTTTCAGGTGACTTTCGTGGCGGCCTTCACGACGATGATGCATGCTGTGACCAATCAGAGCGTCGATGTGATGCTGGCCGTGTTTCTGATCATCGGGGGCGTGGTCGGGGCGCAGATCGGCACGCGCGTGGGGCTGAAGATGCGGGCCGAGCAGCTGCGCATTCTGCTCTCGCTTCTGGTGCTGGCGGTCTGTGGCAAGATCGCGTTCGATCTGCTCTGGACGCCCTCGGATCTCTATTCGATCACTGTGCCGGGGCGGTTCTGATGCGGTGGCTCGTGGCGCTTCTGATGCTGTTTCTCGCGCTGCCCCTGCGCAGCGAAGAGGTGATCGCGGGGCTCAGTCAGAACAGCGTGTCACTGACCGTGAATTTCGAGGGCTCGGAAATCCTGATCTTCGGCGCGGTCCGGCGCGAGGTGGCTTTGCCTGCAGACTCGGATCTTGATGTGGTCATCGCGATAGAGGGGCCGCTGCAACCTGTCGTCGTCTGGCGCAAGGAGCGTCGCGCGGGCATCTGGGTCAATACGCAATCGCAGGATATCCGCGCGGCCCCGAGCTTCTACGCTGTGGCGACGACACGTCCGCTTGCGGAAATCCTCTCGCCGAATGCGGATCTGACGCATCGGATCTCGACCCGGCTCGCGATCTTCGAGGCGCGCGGCGGCGGTGATGCGATGACCCGCGCGACCTTTACCGAAGCACTGATCCGGCTGCGCGAAGCAGACGGGCTCTATCAGCAACATGACGGCCGCGTGGATCTGCAGCGCGATACCTTGTTCAGCACACGGCTGACCCTGCCCAAGACCATCGTCGAAGGCCGCTACACTGCGCGCGTCTTTCTCTTGCGCGACGGTGATGTGATCGACGAATTCGAGACCTTCATTGATGTGCAGAAAGCCGTGCTCGAGCGCTGGCTGACCAATCTGGCCTTCGAGCAACCCTTCCTCTATGGGCTGCTGGCGCTCGGACTGGCGCTGTTCTTCGGCTGGGGCGCGTCGGCACTGTTTCGCTTGCTGCAGAGCTGAGCCTGTCAGAACGCGCGGAAGGTCATGGTCGTGAGCGTGCGGCTGATGCCGGGGATGTCGAACAGTCTGGCATTCAGGAACTGCCCGACATCTTCGCTCTCGGGGATGTAGATCTTGGCGATCAGGTCATATTCGCCGGAGGTGGAATACAGCTCCGAGACGATTTCGCGATCATAGATCGCATCGGCCACCTCATAGGTCTTGCCGGGATGGCAGCGAAACTGGACAAAAACACAACGCATCGGACGATCTCCTGTGGTTTGGGAGGAAGCAGGGGGCTTTGCCCCCTCTGGGCGCAAGCGCCCATTCACCCCCAGGATATTTGGACAAAGATGAAACGGGAAGCGGTCAGGTCTCGGCAACAAGCGCCATCGGGGCGGGTGGGGGTGTCAGGTCCTCGGTGTTCAGCGGCGCGCGGGGCCGGGCGAGGCGGTTGCGGATGACCCAATGAAGGCGGTGTTCGGCGCGGGTGATTGCGACATAGGCGAGCCGCTTCCACAGCGCGATGCCGCCTTCGCTGCGGCCTGCGCGGGCGGCGGCGAACAGATCGGGCGCGAAGACCTGCACATCGGGCCATTGCGAGCCTTGCGCCTTGTGGATCGTGACGGCCGCACCATGCACGAAGGCCGCGCCCATATTGGCGGCAAAGGGGATGAAAGGTTCTTCATCCGGGTCGGTTTCGATCTTGATGATGGAGGCCACCGAGATCTGGGGCTCTTCCGCGCCGAAAATATGCAGCCGCGAAAAGCCCGGTTTGCGGCCTGCACCGAGATAGGCGACCTGTGCGCCCTTGATCAGACCGCGCGCCTCTAGGTCAATGCGCTTCTTGCGGTGTTTCAGTGGCAGCTCCAGCCCATCGCAGATCAGCGGCTCGCCGGGCAGGAGCGCTGTTTCCGGGGCCTCATGGGCGCGGCGGAAGGCTGTGATCAGGCGCAGCCGCGTCACGTTGCGCCAGACGAGGACGGGCGAGCGCGCCAGCAGGTCCGAATCAACGCGCTCGGCGAGATGGACGCGATCATCGCGGCGCGCGGCCTCCTCGATGCGGCGCTCGAAATCCTCAAAGCCCAGATCCGGATCTGCGAGCGCATGGGCCAGGTCGAGGATCGGATTGTCCTGCGCCTGACGGTGGATGCGGTTGAG
>PXDM01000085.1 GCA_003565055.1 Paracoccaceae bacterium | reverse complement strand
TCGAAGATTTTCAGGAGATCAAAATCCGGCATTCGAAATACGCCGCTTCCCGTTTCGCGCATGAGGCTGCCCCTGCGCTCAGCCGCTTCGCCGAGTCCTCGCCCGCGCCGTTTCTTGAAGGCATCCGCGCATCACGCGAGAGGATCGTCGCACGGTCGGACGAGGACCGGCAGGACTTCCTGCGTAAGCGCGGGTTCTCCAAGGCGGAGACGGGCCGGATCGTCGAGACGGTGCTAGCCGAGGAAGGCCGTCCGCCCGAGAGCGTCTTCGATTTCGTGCAGGGGATCACCGCGGTGGCCCGGTCCAAGCCGCAGCAGGATGCGCGGTTGGTAATGGAGGGTGTTTCTTCTCATCAGCGCGTGGCGCTTGTGTTACCTTGACCGGAACCGGGAGCGCTTGCTGACCGCAGCGCCCACGAAAGCGCCAGAACACATGGCCTCTGCCTTTATTTTCATCACATTTTGATATCTGCCTGCCTGGTCGCACAATTCCCGTTGTGATTTTCTTCTTGCGGTGAGCCGAAGATGAGCAAACGCCAAGACGGGAAATTATGAAACTCCACATCGTGATCGTCGAACCAGATGAGACCCGCGCCCGGCTTGTGATCGACAGTATGGAGCCGCTCGGCCATCAGGTCACTGTGATAGGTGAGGCTGCCGGTCTTGCGCGGCGGGTGCGTGATCTCGCGCCCGATATCGTGCTGATCGACATGGCCAATCCCTCGCGCGACATGCTGGAGGAAATGACGCTCGCCTCTGGCCCGATGGACCGGCCGGTGGCGTTTTTCGTGGACAGCACGGATAGCGAGTTGACGCGCCGCGCGATCGAGGCGGGGGTGTCGGCCTATGTCACTGACGGGTTGCAGCCTGACCGCGTGGCCGCCGTGATGGATGCTGCGATCATCCGCTTTCAGATGTTCCAGCTCATGCGGATCGAGCTTGAGACCACGCGCCGTGCGCTGGAGGAACGCAAGCTGATCGACCGCGCCAAGGGCATCTTGATGAAAGCGCGCGGGATCAGCGAGGACGAAGCCTATGCGCTGATGCGCAAGACGGCGATGGATCAGGGCCGCAAGGTCGTCGATGTCGCAAGCGCGCTGGTCACGGCAGCGGGGCTCTTGTCATGAATGTCTCGCCGCTGCGCATCGGGTTTGTGCCCCTTCTCGACATGGCCGCGCTCGCGGTCGCGCATGAATTGGGGTTCGCACAGGCCGAGGGCCTCGCGCTGGAGTTGCGCGCGGCCCCCTCCTGGTCGAGCCTGCGCGACATGCTCCTCTGGGGCCAGATCGACGCGGCGCATATCCTCGCCCCCCTGCCGGTCGCCATGGCGCTGGGTCTGGGCGGGGCCGTGGCGCGTGTGGATATCTTGCAGAATATTTCCCTGAACGGGGTCGTGATCGCGGTCTCGACAGTGCTCGCCGATGCGATGCGCGCCGAAGGCCATGACTTCGCCTTCAACGATCCGCGCGCGACAGCAGCGGATCTGGCGCAGGTCGCGCCGGCATGTTTGCGCGTGGGCGTGCCGTTTCCCTTCTCGACGCAAGCCGCGCTCGTCACGCGCTGGCTGCGCGAAACGCCCATGCAGTATGAACTCTGCACTGTGCCGCCGCCGCGCATGGCCGAGGCTCTGGGCGCAGGCGAGATCGACGCCTATTGCGTGGGCGAGCCCTGGGGCTCGATGGCCGTGGAAACCGGCGTCGGCTCGCTCGTCCTGCCGGGCAAGGCGATCTGGGCGGCGGCCCCCGAAAAGGTGCTGGCCGCGCGCCATGACTGGGTTGAGGAAAACCCTGCGCTGACCGGCGCGCTGATGCGGGCCGTGTGGCGGGCGGGCAAATGGCTCGATGATCCGGTGAACCGGCAGACGGCCTGCGAATTGCTCTGCCGGTCGGAATATGTGAATGCGCCTGCCGAAATTCTGGAACGCGCCTTGCGGGGCGAGATGGTGATCAGCCCGCGCGGCGAATTGCGCCGCGTGCCCGAGATCATCCGCTTTCATGACGGTGCCGCGAGTTTTCCATGGCGGTCGCAAGCGGCGTGGTTCGCAGCCCACCTTGCCGAGCGGCACGGGCTGGGCATGGCCAGTGCCGTGCAGGCCGCGAAAGCGATCTGCCGGACGGATCTCTACCGGCAGAATCTGCGCGGGGCGGGGGCAGATCTGCCCGGCGCCTCCGAGAAGCTGGAAGGCGCGCTGGAGCATCCGCTGGCTGTGTCCTCCGAACGCGGCACGATGATTCTGCCCCCCGATCGTTTCTTTGATGGTCAGATTTTCGACCCGAGTGCGTTTTGATGCTGCGAATTTAGGCGGTCGCTGCGTTGCGACACGAAAAACATGCTGCGGTTGCAAAACCCCTTTGCTCGACTCGCCCGATCTTGCTATGTGTTACCCATCCGGCAAAGGGGTCGGGTTTCTGAAGGACGGACCGCAGCGCGCAAGCGCAGTTTGCCATCCGCTTTCGCACTGGCGCGAATTTCCCACATCGCTTTTGACTGCAGCGCTGCGCGTGCTGTGTCATGTTCTCGCCCCTGTGCAGGGTGACCCCTGCCTGAAACGGATTTATCATATGTCAGACACGTCGTTCTCCCGTCGCTCATTCCTGCGCGCCTCCACGGGTGCCGCTGCCACATTCGCCGCCGCCAAGACGCTCATTCCCGGCGGGGCCTGGGCCACAACTGCCGCGCCTGAGGTGCGTGGGGCCACGCTGGGCTATATCGCGCTCACCGATGCTTCACCGCTGATCGTGGCTGAGGTGAAGGGGTTTTACGCCAAATACGGTCTCGATCAGATGAAGATCGAGAAACAGGCCAGTTGGGGGGCGACGCGCGACAATATGGCGCTGGGTGCCGCGCGCGGGGGCATTGATGGCGGCCATATCCTGCGCCCCAAAGTGTTCCAGTACAGCCTCGGCACGGTGATGCAGAACAATCAGCCGACGCCGATGTATAATCTGCTGAGCCTGAATGAAGACGGTCAGGGCCTCTCGGTCGCCAAGGAATATGCCGGGACGGGCGCGGGGCTCGACAGCAGCGCATTGGCCGAGGCTTTTGCCGCCAAACGTGCGCGCGGCGAGGAAGTGACCGCCGCCATGACCTTCCCCGGTGGCACGCATGACCTGTGGATCCGCTACTGGCTGGCCGCTGGTGGGATTGATCCAAACACCGATGTGAATGTTGTGGTCGTTCCGCCCCCGCAAATGGTCGCCAATATGCGCGTGGGCAACATGGATTGCTTCTGCGTGGGCGAGCCGTGGAACGAGCAACTCGTCAATCAGGATATCGGCTTCACGGCGGCCACCACAGGCGAGTTGTGGACTCATCACCCCGAGAAGGTGCTGGGCATGCGCGCCGAATGGGTGGATGCGAACCCCAATGCGACCAAGGCGATCCTGATGGCCGTCATGGAAGCGCAGATGTGGTGCGAGGATATGGC
>PXDM01000229.1 GCA_003565055.1 Paracoccaceae bacterium | reverse complement strand
TGCTTCCCTCTACCACGCATTTGTTCTTGTCGTCCCAATCGAAGAGCTGAATCGTGTCGTTCTTGTGGACGCGCATGATGAAACGCGCGTCGGGATGCGCGACGTTCCACGGCTCGGCCCCACCCGAGTTCGCCGCCCAGATGTCGGTCGCGTGCTGGAACCAGGTGCCGTTGGCGCCTTCGAGGATATCCATGTAGGCATTCTCGCCGGGAACCAACCATTTGTAGGGCCTGCCCTCGCGATCATGGACCGGCCGCACGGCGGCCTCGGGCTTCAGAATGCGCAGTTTGCGGTGTCCGGTTTCCTGAACCCATTTCGCAAAAGCCCCGGCAAGGCGCTTCTTTCGCTCGGTCTCCGGCAAGGACCTGTCGCGGGCTGATCTGGTGGCTTCTTCCAGACTGAGGCGCAACTTGACATCCCTCACTTGGCCGATTTCCTTCTCCGACAGCCCGGATACCGGCTTTCTGACAACCAAATTGCCAATGGTGCGCTCGGCCTGATTTTCAGGCAAGTCACGCACGAGGCCGAAAACCGTATCCTCATGCAGCCTGCCGCTGGTTTGCGAGGGATTGCTTGGGTCGATGCTGCCATGTTGCGCGCGGTGGCTGACGTTGACCTTTTCGACGGCGACTCGGACGGCATCGCGGAAGCCCTGGAAAGGTTCCGGCGGAGCGGGCAGCACACGGTCCAGCCGTTCCAACCCCATTTTCCGGGCGTGGGTCTGCAAGACCTGAATCATGCGCCGGTCGATCACACCCACCACGGCGGCGTCGATCGCGTGGTGGCGGTGGTCGTCGCGCGACTTGCGGTTGTGATCGCCCAAGTTCAGGCCCCAGCGGTGCCGCAGCATCGCCGTCATCCGCCCCGGCAGGACCCAGACATGGTTGCGCCGCTTCCCTTGGTCATCGGTTTTCGGAAACAGCGCCTCGGCATAGGCGCGCACAACTCTGGCAAGATAGCCGGTGGCATTCAGCTGGCGGTCCTCGAAGCCGCGCGTCTCCTCCCACTTCTGCATAGCGCCGGGCAGGAAGCGCCAGGCCTTGTTGGCGGGCAGGTGTTTCGTGCGCCCGATGATGGCTGCCAGGTCGAAGAAATCCGGCTGCTGGTCGGCGGCCTCGGACGGCGACAGCTTGCCCTTTCGACGGTTGGCATCGCGGAAACACAAGGTCTTATTGGCAGGACTGTCGTCGAAGGTTTCCTCGAAGGGCAGGATGTGATCGATCTCGATCTCGTCGGAATGCAGCTGATGCAGTGCGATGGGGCGACCGGTGTAGGGACAGAGCCGGCCTGACGGGCCTCTGCCCATCTCCTCCCACAGGCGCATCCGCAGGAACCGGTCACCGATCCGCGCGCCTTCCGCCAGAAGCCCCGCTTGCTGAAGCTCGGCACGCCAGCGATCGTTGCGTTTTTCGTTGTCGCGGATGGTTTTCTCAATTTTGTTCAGTTCCTCGGCGGACTTGGCCATGTCGCGGGTGGCCTCTATCGCCACCTGCGCGGGCTTGCCGTATTCTGCGATCAGCGCGTTCATCACGCGCCGGAATTGACCGAGTGCGATGTGCACGGTTGGATTGGTGATCCGGCCATAGCGCAACAGGTCGGGGTCATTCGGGTCCCCGGTTCCGTTCCCGATCATGCGCTGTAGAACGGGCAGCCGGTTGTATGGTGGCAGGATATCGACGCCTTCTTCGGCCTGAAAGTCGGAATGGTCCAGCCCAGAGCCGCCAAGCAAAGGCGCGCGCCGCACGGCTTCGTCATAGGTGATGACATCTTGCCGCAGTTCTTCGACAATCGCCTGCGTCGCTGTCTTGCAGAAACGCAGGTGACCGTCTGGCAGTGGGATCTTCTCGACCCTTTCCGCCACCTCGCGAGAAAGCCCAAGCCTTTCCATAAGCCAGCAGATGAGCTCTTCCGGGTCTGCGACCTCCGATATCTGCCACAGGATTTCCTCTTGCGTGGCGTTGTTGACGGTCGGCCAGAGCGTCGCCAGCGGTCCGGGTTTTTTCGTATCGCCCAGCAGTCGTGCTGCAACGTCATTCCGTGCAAGCTGCTTCATGCCGCCCTTTTCGAGGTTGAACTCGGCCTGTGAAGGCAGTTTCGGGGTCTTTTTCAGGCCCGACCATGACAGTTTCGTTCCAGCCATCAATGCACGCGCGACAAGATCCCGCGCGGTGATGTCCAGCGGCTGCTCGCCGTGATCGTCGACAATGCGTAAATGGTTGAGCAGTGACAGGATCAGGAACTCCTGTGCGGCCGGGTGCCAGCGCGGCAGCCGGTCCTGATCGGGGAAAAATGTGCATTTCCCCGGACGGACGGGGCGCAGAGGCCGCTGAAAGAAGATCGTGTCGCGCAGGCGCTCTCGCATCGCTTCTGTCAGGGATCGGTGGAATCTCGCCTGGGTGTCCCAGATGTGATCGAACTCGGCCTCCAAAAGGCCGCGAGTCGGGTAGAATTCGTAGGAAAGCTTCGCGCCTTCGCCCGTCGGACGAATGCGGGTCCCTTCGCCACGCGCAAGGCGCGCGTGCAGAAATGCACCGTATGTCGGGTGCCCACCTGCCCTCAGTCGCTCCAGAAGGGCGGCCGAGGCGATCGCGATCTTGCCCTTTTCATCCGCATCCTTGTCGGCCCGGCGGTTGCTCTTGAAACCGCGATGCTTCGACATGTGCCAAAGTGCCCGGCCAAGTTGTTCCAGAGCCACCTTTTCACGCGCGGCCCGAGCGCTTGCTTCAATGGGATTTGCGGCAAAGACTGCGCTGCGAGCATCTGCATCTGATGGCAGCAGGCCAAACCCGATCAGGTCATCAAGCAGGCGCTTCCTTCGTCTTAGGCTTCGATCCTGCCTTCGCCTTGCACCGCGCGGCATTCTGCGGCCAGCGGCATTCGACACCTTCGACTGTGGGTCCCGACCGTTCGGAAATATCCTCACCCCAATCTTTTCAAGAGAAGTGGGCCGCATATCAGCGTCCACGCAATAGACGGCCCAGCCAAGTGAGTTTGTTCCTAAGTCGAAAGCGAAACGATGCATCAGTCCTCCGAAATGCTTGCCAAACCAGTATATTCCGGGATACCCTGAATCACCTAGCAGAAGAATCGGCGTGGTCTTTCCCGCGATAAGGTGAAAAATCCACACCATTGGGGCAGGCTGCGGCCTGCCCCATCTGTTTCAGGTAAATTGCCTTAACCGCTGAACTTTCCACTCAACCGGAAAAGGCTCCAACACGCGCGCCAGCGTGACCTCCGGCCCCTGCTTCCCATCCAAGATCGCCTCGACGATATCGGGCGCGAGCAGCGTGAGCCGCAGGACCCGGGTCATGTAGGACGGCGCGATCCCCTCGCGCTCGGCCAGTTCGGTGATTGTGGCGGACTCGTCCGACTCCAGCATGCGCTTCCAGCGGAAGGCGCGCGCCAGCGCCTTGATCAAGGCGTCGTCGGGAT
>PXDM01000440.1 GCA_003565055.1 Paracoccaceae bacterium | reverse complement strand
GTGTTGCTGACCGTATTGGTCTTGAGCGGGCGCGAGCGCAGCCGCACATCGGGGAAGAAATAGGCGTTGTCGGCATGAAACAGCGCGCGGTCGGTGACAGGGCCGGAGAGGTCCGAGGACCAGCCGCAGCGCGCGGCAAACACACCATCCACGGCCAGAATCCGGCCCGTATCGTCAAAACCCAAGTCATAGTCGATGCGGAAATCATGGCGCTTGCCGGTGATCATCATGTCCTGATCACGGTCAGGCCGCAGCTTGACCGCGCGGCCCAGCCGTTTCGCGGCAATCGCGGCTACTGCGCAGAAAAGGTTCATCTGCGTTTCCTTGCCGCCAAACCCGCCGCCCATGCGCCGCACATTCACCACGACCGCATTGGACGGCACGCCGAGCGCGTGGGCCACCATATGCTGCGCCTCGGACGGGTGCTGCGTCGAGGCATAGAGTGTGACCTCATCATCCTCCCCCGGTATCGCGAGCGCGATCTGGCCTTCGAGATACATGTGATCCTGCCCGCCGACGCGCATCCGGCCTTTGATGCGATGCGGGGCCGTCTCCAACGCCGGGGCAGGGTCGCCGCGCATCAGCGTCAGGGGGGCGGTCACATCCGCGTAGCCTGCGGCCTCTGCCGCGTCGATATCCGTGGCATGGGGCAGGGCGTCGGTGTCGATCTTGGCCAGTGCACAGGCGCGGCGTGCGGCGTCGCGGCTCTCGGCTACCACGGCGAAAATCGGCTGGCCGTGATACTGGATCAGATCGTCGGTGAAGATCGGCTCATCCATCAGGCCCGTGGGCGAGACATCGTTGCGGCCGGGAATATCGGCCGCTGTGAGCACATCCACCACACCGGGGGCGGCGCGCACGGGCCCCAGATCGAGCGTCGTGATGCGCCCATGCGCGATGGGCGCGCCGCCGAGATAGGCGTGCAGCGTGCCCATGGGTTCGGTCACATCATCGGTGTATTCGGCGCGGCCTGTGACATGTTTGATAGCGGAGTCGTGGATCAGGCTGTCATGCGCCGCGCCACGGATGCGGGGATCGTCCTTCACAGCGCGTCCTCCAATGCGGCGGTTTCCCCTTGGGAGTCGTGCCAGAAACGGGTGAGCAGGTTTTGCGCGGCGCGCATCCGGTAGGCGGCACTGGCGCGCATATCCGAAAGCGGCGTGAAATCCTGCGGCAGCGCATGGGCCGCCGCTTGCAGCGTGGCGAGGGTGAAGGGCTGGCCTGTGAGCGCGGCCTCAGTGTGGGCGGCGCGTTTGGGGGTCGCGGCCATGCCGCCGAAGGCGAGGCGGGCCTCGGTGATCGTGCCATCCCGCACGGTCACGGCGATGCCGCAGGCCACGACAGAGATATCATCCTCGCGGCGTTTCGAGAGTTTATAGGCCGCGTGCAGCGTGTCGGGGGCGGGTTTGGGCAGGAGGATCGCCTCGACAAATTCGCCCGCGCGGCGGTCTTGCTTGCCGTAATCGAGGAAGAACTCCTCCAGCGGGATTTCGCGCCGCGCATCGCCCTGGCGAAGCACCAGACGCGCGCCCATGGCGATGAAGGGCGGTGGCGTATCGCCAATGGGCGAGCCATTGGCGATATTGCCGCCCAGCGTGCCCATGGCGCGGACCTGCCAGCCGGCGATGCGGTCCCAGTAGCGCGAAAGATGGGGGAAATGGGCGAGCAGGGGCGCGCGGGCGTCCTCATAGCTCGCCAGCGCGCCGATCTGGAGCGCGGCGTCAGACTCAGTGATCTGGCGCAGGGTGTCGAGATGCGAGATGAAGACCGCGACGGGCAGATCACGCAGGAATTTCGTGACCCAGAGGCCGACATCAGTGGCCCCTGCGACGATCCGGGCGTCGGGGTGTTCCGTCAGGATCGTGGCCAGATCATCGACCGACGCCGGCAGGATCGCCGTGCTTTTCCCGTCCGAAAGCGTCACCCGCGCGCTGTCTTGCCATGCGCGCAGCGCTTCCGTGATCGTGGCGCGCTCGGCCATCAGCGGGTCCGTGGTCCCATAGTCGCCCATCGCAAGGGCTGCGCGGATGATCGGCGCATAGCCGGTGCAGCGGCAGAGGTTGCCTTGCAGCGCGCGCTCTATCAGCGCCTCACTCGGGTGGGGCGTCGCCATCCAGAGCGCATAGAGCGCCATCACGATCCCCGGTGAGCAGAAGCCGCATTGCGCGCCGTGATGCGCGACCATGGCGCGCTGCACGGGATGCAAGCCGCCCTCCGCGCCGCGCAGATGCTCGATAGTGACGACATGGCAGCCATCGACCGAGGCCAGCGGGCGGATACAGGCATTGACGGGTTCATAGGCAAGGCCCTCCGCGCCCAGCCGCCCGATCAGCACAGTGCAGGCCCCGCAATCGCCCTCGGCGCAGCCTTCCTTTGTGCCGCAGAGCCGCTGGGACAGGCGCAGATGGTCGAGCAGCATCTCGCCCGTGCCAACCTGCGAAAGGCTGACAGGCGTGGCATTGAGCAGGAAGCGGATCGACTGGCGCGTGTGCATGGGCATGTCCCGAGAGGCGATGTGCGTCCCTTACCAAAGCGCGCGAGCGCGCAGGGCGCAACCCCTGACATATAGTGCGGCGGGCGTGCGCGGGAAAGGCTGCGCCCCCCTGCCGCAATTCTACGCGCGCGCAGGGTGGCTCAGACGATGTCGATGTGATCGACCATGCGCACAGTATCCGTGATCCCGGCCAGCGTGATGATATCGCCGCCACCGAAATCGAGGATCAACTGCCCGTCCGTCACCTGCCCATAGGCATCGACCACTTGCGCCGCAGTCAGGCCGCCGCCCCAGAGCATGTGGTCGAGTTGCAGCCGATCCTCATCGTCGAAGGTGAAATCGCGGATCAGCAGAAGCTCATGGCCCTGATCGAAGATGAAGGTATCCGCGCCGGGGCCGCCCACCAGCGTGTCATCGCCGGGGCCCCCGTCGAGCACATCATCACCGCGCCCGCCATGGATGAAGTCATTGCCGGTGCCGCCGAAGATCGTGTCATTGCCGTCCATGCCCCATAATTCGTCATCGCCTGCGCCGCCATAGAGCAGGTCATCGCCTAGCCCGCCATAGATCGTGTCATCGCCGCCATGGCCGTAAATCGTGTCATTGCCGCGCCCGCCGCCGATGCGGTCATTGCCGTCTCCGCCATGGATCAGATCATCGCCAGCCATGCCCCAGAGGCTGTTTTCCCCGGCATTCCCGTAGATCGTATTGTCGCCGATCCCGCCATAGATCGTATCCCTGCCAGTGCCGCCAATCAAAAGGCTGTCGCCCGGCCCGCCGCCGAAGCGGTTATTGCCCGAGACGCCGAAAATCGTGTCATTGCCCTCCATGCCCCACATGCGGTCATTGCCCGGCCCGCCGACGATCAGATCATCGCCTGAGCCGCCGAAGATCAGGTCATGGCCAAAGCCCCCGAACAAGGTGTTATTCCCGGCGATTCCTCGGATTT
>PXDM01000130.1 GCA_003565055.1 Paracoccaceae bacterium | reverse complement strand
GAGCCGATCTTCTGTGTCGCTGTGCGTTTCATGGCGTGCCCTCCGTTGAATTCCCGCAGGGAGGGTAGCGCCAGAGACAGGCGGAGGCAATCGCAACCCGGGTCACGCGCGGGCTTCGGCGCGCAGAAAACGCCGCGCCTCGGTCAGCAGGGCAGCCAGAACCGGGGTATGTGGCTCGCGCCAGGGCGCGATAAGCCCCACCATTTTCGCGTCCCCACCGCCCGTGATCGGCACCGCACAGAGCCCCGGCGTGGTCGCAAAAAGCGCAGCCGTATGGGCGTTCACGATACTGACCCAGGGCCCGGCCTGCACATGCGCGATAAGCGTCAGGGTCGAGTTTGATTCGAGCTGTGGCGCCGCTTCCACGCCCGCGCGGGTCAGCTCTGCCGTGATGATGCGCCGGTTTTGCATGTCGGGCGTCAGCAGGCAGAGCGGCAATTCGGCGAGTTCCGACCAGTCGAGCCCCGCGCGCCCGCTCAGCGGATGCTCGGCGCGCGTGAGCAACAAATAGCGCTCGGCATAGAGCGGCAGCGTCACGACCCGGCCAAGAGGCTCATTGTCGAGATAGCTGATCCCGGCATCAAGCTGTAGATTGTCGATCTGTTGCAGGATTTCGACCGAGGAACGCGACAGGATTTCAAGATGCACATTCGGGTTCTGGCGCAGATAGGGGCCAGTCAGCCCCGCGATCATCGGCAGGGCCGTCGGCACAACGCCCAGCCGCAGATTGCCCGAAAGCCCGTGCCGCGCGGCGCGCATCTCATCGCGCAGGGTGCGGGCATCAGCGACGATCCGCGTGGCCCAATCGAGCGTGCGCGCGCCCTCAGGCGTCAGCCCCTCGAATCGCGCCCCGCGCCAGACGAGCTGCACGCCAAGCTCCCCTTCAAGCTGCTTGATCGCCGCCGAAAGCGAGGGCTGCGTGACCCCGCAGGCTTCCGCCGCGCGCCCGAAATGGCGCGCATTGGCAAGGGCGATGAACATTTCGAGACGGTCGAGCATCAGAGCCTCCGGTCAGCCCCTCGATATGACCGCAATCGCACCGCCACAGCAAGCACGCAAAACCGCCGCGCCCCTCTTGTTGCGGGGGCGCGCGCGCCTTATGTCCGGGCTCATGGTGAAGATTCCTTTTCTCCCGCGCAAACCCTTCGTCTCCGTTCTGCGGCTGCAGGGGGTGATTGCGTCCGGTCGGGGTGCGAGCCGACTGAATGACGCCACGCTCGGCCCGCTGATCGAAGCGGCCTTCCGGCGCGGCAAACCCAAGGCCGTGGCGCTGGTGATCAATTCGCCCGGTGGCAGCGCGGTGCAATCGGCCCTGATCGCCGCGCGCATCCGGCGGCTGGCAGATGAAACCAAATTGCCAGTGCTGGGCTTCGTCGAAGATGTCGCGGCTTCGGGCGGCTATTGGCTGGCGACAGCGGCAGACGAGATCTTCGTCGATGCCAATTCCATCGTGGGCTCCATTGGGGTGATCTCGGCGGGGTTCGGGCTGCATGAAGTGCTGGCGCGCAACGGGATCGAGCGGCGGGTCTATACCTCGGGCAAGTCCAAGTCTCAACTCGACCCGTTCCGCCCCGAAAATCCCGAAGATGTGGCCCGGCTGCGCGGCCTGCAGGACCAGATCCATCAGAATTTCATCGCGCAGGTGAAGGACCGGCGCGGCACCAAGCTTGCCGAGGATGACAGCCTCTTTACAGGCGAGTTCTGGGTCGGCACGACTGCCGTGGATCTGGGGCTGGTGGACGGGCTCGGCCATCTGGTGCCAGTGCTGAAAGCGCGCTTCGGGGAGGATGTGAAATTCCGCCATTACGCAGCGCGTCGCCCGCTTCTGGGCCGGTTCGGCCTGTCGATGATGCAGGACGCGATGGCACTGGCCGAAGAACGCGCGCTCTATGCCCGGTTCGGGATCTGAGCGATGATCATCAAGATCGTCGCCGCGTTTCTGGTCTTCATGGTGGTGATGGGGGCTGTGCAGAAATGGCTCAACCCGCGCCACAAGACCCCGCTCGACAAGCTGCGACAAACGAAACTGCCCCGCCCGCGCAAGTGCAAACGCTGCGGGAAATTCCTGATCGGCGGCGAAGACTGCCGCTGCAAGGACCGCTGAGCCGTGCTTTTTGACCTCGCCCTCGTCGCGGGTGGGCTGCTCATGCTTCTGGCAGCGGGCGATTTTCTGGTGCGCGGCGCGGTCAATCTGGCGCTGCGGCTCGGGATACCTGCGATGATGGTGGGCATGACAGTGGTCGCTTTCGGCACCTCGGCCCCGGAATTGCTGGTCTCGGTGCAGGCAGTCTTGCGCGATGCAGGCGGTTTGGCGCTGGGCAATGTCGTGGGCTCGAATATCGCGAATATCCTGCTGGTGATCGGCCTGCCCGCGCTGATCGCGCCGATGGCAATGGGCCGCGAGAGCCTGCGCGACATGGCGATCATGCTGGCGGCAACGGGGCTTTTCATCGCACTGGCGCTGACCGGCGCAATCGGGACCTGGCAGGCGCTGGTCCTGCTCGCGGCTTTCGCGCTCTTCATGGGCGAAAGCATCCGGCGCGCGCGCCGCGACCGGGTTGCATTGGAGGATCTCGAAGGCGCGGACCCGGCGCTGCCCGCGAACCGCCTGGCGCTTTTTCTCGCGCTGGGGCTGGTCGGGCTGCCGCTTGGGGCGCATCTTCTGGTCACCGGCGCTGTGGACATCGCTACACGCCTCGGGGTCTCGGATCTGGTCATCGGGCTGACGATTGTGGCGATTGGCACCTCGCTGCCCGAACTCGCGACCACGCTGATGGCCGCGATCCGGCGCGAAGGTGGTGTGGCGCTGGGCAATATCCTCGGCTCCAACATCTTCAACTTGCTGTTCATTCTGGGCGTGGCGGGGCTGTTCGGCACGATGAGCGTGCCCGCCGCGATGCTGCGCCTCGATCTCTGGGTGATGCTGGCGGCGGCGCTGGTGGTGGTCCCCTTCATCTGGTCGGGGCGCGCGATAGGGCGCATCACCGGACTGGCCTTGCTTTTGGGATATGCCGTCTACATCTGGCTTCTGTTCGTCAACGGAGGCTGAAACATGACGCGGGCATTGGTGACCGGCGGCGCGAAACGACTGGGCCGCGCCATGGCGCTGTCATTCGCCCGGCGCGGCTATGATCTGGCGATCCACTATCAGAGCTCCGCTGTCGCAGCCGAGGAACTGGCGCAGGAGATCAGCGAAATGGGCCAGCGCGCGATCTGCCTGCGCGCCGATCTGCTCGATGAGGACGCGCTCGCGCCTTTGGTGCCCGCCGCCGCCAAAGGGCTCGGCGGGCCGCTGAGCGTGCTGGTGAACAACGCCTCGATCTTCGAGGAAGACAGCATCGCGACGGCAACGCGCGACAGTTGGGACCGGCACATGATGTCGAACCTGCGCGCGCCGTTCGTGCTGACACAGGGCTTTGCCGCGCAATGCCCCGCGCCCGTCGCGGAT
>PXDM01000550.1 GCA_003565055.1 Paracoccaceae bacterium | reverse complement strand
TCGTCGCGCTGTCGAACAAGATGCTCTACGAGATGGGCAGCGATGATGTGGAGGCGAT
The DNA here is from genome assembly GCA_003565055.1 of Paracoccaceae bacterium. Taxonomy (GTDB): domain Bacteria; phylum Pseudomonadota; class Alphaproteobacteria; order Rhodobacterales; family Rhodobacteraceae; genus Roseinatronobacter. The sequence goes on along the minus strand of PXDM01000550.1, from coordinate 3,393 downwards.
CAACGCCATTTCCGGCGAGCGCTGCAACCCGCATCCGCACAACTTCACCGACCGGCTGATCCGTCCGGGCGACCAGTGTTTCTTTGATATCCTGCAAAGCTATCAGGGCTATCGAACCTGCTACTACCGCACCTTCAATGTCGGCCGCGCAACACCTTCGCAGAATGACGCCTATGTGAAAGCCCGCGAATGGATCGACGCGTCGATTGCGATGATCAAGCCCGGTGTCACCACGGACAAGGTGGCCGAGGTCTGGCCGACAGCGCAGGAACTTGGCTTTGCGAATGAGGATCAGGCCTTTGGGCTGCAATTCGGGCATGGTCTGGGGCTGGCGCTGCATGAACGGCCCATCATCAGCCGCGCGGTCAGCCTCGAGCATCCGATGGAGATCAAGACCGGCATGGTCTTCGCGTTGGAAACTTACTGCCCGGCGAGTGACGGCTATTCCGCCGCGCGGATCGAGGAAGAAGTGGTGGTCACGGAAACCGGCTGCGAGGTGATCAGCCTCTTCCCGGCGGAAGATCTGCCCATCGCGAACCGCTACTGAACGCCCCTGCCGGGGCGTCGCCTCCGGCGGGAGTATTTGTCGCAAGAAAATGGGGCAGTTGGCCCGTGAAAGGATGTTGCGATGGCCAAGGCCAAGTCGAACACGGAAGATTACCTGCGGATGTATCGCCAGATGGTGCGCATTCGCACCTTCGAGGATAACGCCAACCAGCTTTATCTCTCGGCCAAGATGCCGGGGCTGACGCATATGTATTCCGGCGAGGAAGCGGTTGCGGTGGGGATCTGCGAGGCGCTGACCGATGACGACCGCATCACGTCGACCCATCGCGGCCACGGGCATTGCGTGGCCAAGGGCGCGGAGTTCAAGGCGATGTTCTGCGAGCTTTTGGGCAAGGCCGAGGGCTATTGCCGCGGCAAGGGTGGCTCGATGCATATCGCCGACCAGAGCCACGGCAACCTTGGCGCCAATGCCATCGTCGGCGGGTCGATGGGCATTGCCACCGGCTCGGCGTTGCGCGCGAAGCTGCAAGGCTCGGACGATGTGACTGTCTGTTTCTTTGGCGACGGGGCGACCGCGCAGGGGTTGTGGTACGAGGTGATGAACATGGCAGCACTCTGGAAGCTGCCGGTCATCTATGCCTGCGAAAATAACGGCTATTCCGAGTACACCAAGACCGAGGAAATCGCCGCAGGGACCATCACAGCGCGCGCCGAAGCCTTCGGGATCGAGGCGCATCAGGTGGATGGACAGGATGTGCTGGCCGTCAATGACCTGACCCGCAAGCTGGTCGCGCGGGCGCGCAAGGGCGAGGGGCCGTTCTTCATCGAGTTGATGACCTATCGCTATCACGGCCACCATGTGGGCGACATCAACCGCGAATATTACCGCTCCAAGGCCGAGGAGAAGGAGTGGAAGGACAACCGCGACCCGATCATCCGCTTCCGGGCGCATCTGGTGAGCGAAGGGCTTGCGACGGAAGAAGAACTCGACGCGCTGAATGCCGAGATCGAGAAGGATGCGACCGAGGCCGTCGCCTATGCGCTGGAGGCGGCCTATCCGGATGCATCCGAAGTCAATCAGCATGTTTATGCGGCCTGAGGAGGAGTGAAAATGCGCGAGATAACGCTATCGCAGGCCGTGAACGAGGCCATCGCCGAGGAAATGCGCCGCGACGGATCGGTCTTCCTGATGGGCGAGGATGTGGCCGAGGCCGGCACGCCCTTCAAGGTGCTCTCGGGTCTGGTCGAGGAATTCGGCACGGACCGCGTGATCGACACGCCGATTTCGGAGCCCGGTTTCATGGGGCTCGCCGTGGGCGCGGCGATGACCGGGGCGCGGCCTATCGTCGATCTGATGTTCGGGGATTTCATCTTCCTGATCATGGACCAGCTTTGCAATCAGGCGGCCAAGACGCATTACATGTCGGGCGGCAAGCTGACTGTGCCGCTGGTCCTGCGCACCAACATGGGGGCCACGCGCCGCTCTGCCGCGCAGCACAGCCAAAGCTTGCAGGCGCTGGTCGCGCATATCCCGGGGCTGAAAGTGGCGATGCCGTCTTCGGCCTATGAGGCCAAGGGCCTGATGAAGACCGCCATCCGCGACAACAACCCGGTGGTGATCTTTGAGGACAAGCTGATGTATCAGGACAAGGCGCCTGTGCCGGAGGAGGAATATCTGATTCCCTTTGGGCAGGCGCATATCAAGCGCGAAGGGCGCGACATCACGCTGATCGGGACGTCTTCGATGGTGCAGGTTGCCGAGAAAGCCGCCGAAATGCTGGCCGCCGAGGGGATCAGCGCCGAGGTGATCGACCCGCGCACAATCGTGCCGTTGGATGAGGCGACGCTGATCGAAAGCGTGAAGAAGACCAGCCGCGCGATTGTCATTGACGAGGGCCATCAGAGCTATGGGGTGACGGCGGAGATTGCCAGCCGCCTGAATGAAAAAGCCTTCTATCATCTGGACGCGCCGGTGCTGCGCATGGGGGCGATGGATGTGCCGGTGCCCTTCTCGCCTGCGTTGGAGGATCTGACCGTGCCGACGCCCGAGCAGGTGGCCGCGAATGCGCGCAGGCTTGTCGCCGGGGAGTTGATCCATGCCGCATGAGGTGACAATGCCGCAGCTTGGCATGGCACAGGATGCGGGCAAGATCGTCTCCTGGCTGAAAGCCTCGGGCGAAGCAGTGGCCAAGGGCGATGCGCTCTTCGAGGTGGAGACCGACAAGGCCACGATGGAAATCGAGGCGCAGGCCAGCGGCTATCTGACCCATGTGACAGCGGCAGCGGGTGAGGATGTGCCTGTCGGGCAAGTGATTGCGCGGATTTCCGACAGTGCCGAAGGCGACCCCGCTCCCGCAGCGCCACCGCCCCAGGCTGAAGACAATGGCTTGCCCGAGGGCAAGCAGATCACCATGCCGCAGCTTGGCATGGCGCAGGATAGCGGGGTGCTGGTGGGCTGGCTGGTCGAACTGGGCGCGCAGGTCGGCCCTGACGATCTGCTGTTCGAGGTCGAGACCGACAAGGCGACGATGGAAGTTCCGGCGGGTGTTTCGGGATATCTGGCCGCGACATTGGCGCAAAAGGGCGATGATGTGCCAGTGGGGCAGCCGGTGGCAATCATCTCGGCGGAGAAACCCGAAGCTCCGGTGACGCGCGCTGTGGCGAAAAGCGCACCGGCCGCGGCCCCGAAGCCAGAGGCCGCGCCGTCCCCGGTGCCCGTAGCGCCCCCGACAGAGCCTGCGGCGCCGACTGTCGCGCCGCCGGCCTCGGGGCGCATCCTCGCCTCGCCCAAACTGCGCCGTGTGGCGTTGGAAAAGGGTCTCACTCTTGAGCAACTGGTCAAGGCGGGCCATCCGCAGCCCTATCACATGCGCGATCTGGGCGCGC
>PXDM01000374.1 GCA_003565055.1 Paracoccaceae bacterium | reverse complement strand
GTTACTCTCATTCATGGTGGTGCGTCCTCTTCGGTTGGCGGGTTGTGTTGCAACGACAATCCAACCAGATGCACCGCCAGCTTTCAAATCCTCAAAACACCAGATTCAGTCATAGCTCTTTTCCAGGACGACTCCGTCAGATCACCAAGGAAAACCGAATTCTGCTCATGTGTCAGGAACCGCGTCAGGATCTTGCGGAAAATCTCCGTTCTACGGCTTGAAACATCATATGTGATAACAACGAACATCAGACATTCCTTCTCCAAGGCTTATATTCTTTGATTCCAAGCAGATCTCTTTCAATCGCCAAGGCTTCCTGTCTCACGAGATCACGGAAAGAAACCCCCGAGGACCGGTCCTCTGTCTTCTGAACCCAGATTTCCAGCGTCGCAACGCGTCCCTTCTCGGAAAGCCGACAAACACCCTCTTCTTCCTGGTGGAACCAGTCATCATCCAGCTTGCCTCTAAGTATGATCTCGAAGATGATCGTATCGCAAATCGCGGGCTTGAAGATCTCTGCGACATCCAGGGCAAGAGAGGACCTAGCTTCCCGCGAGGAATGCAGGAATGCCATGCTGTCATCGAGATGAGTTTTGGATATCTCGTTTCTGACAAGGGAATAAGCCATACCGTTGAACCATGAGATAAGGCAGTTCACCGGATTATTCGGGGGGCGCCTGCGTCTTGAACCGAAATCCAACTGTGGATGGATCATCGGCCAGGCTTCATAGTAGAAAGACCGCATCTGGCCCTCAAGGCCCATCAGGGCCTCTATTGTTTCGACTGTATCAACCTTGCCGATAATTCCCTCAATCGCATCATGGATCGATCTGACGGATTGATTGCCGCGATACATCCTGTATTTCAGATTGGCGAGGATATTGCGGCCAGCACCCAGGACAAAGGCGCGGGCGAAACCAAGCCGACGAGACGGATCGATCACGGCACTTGCCTGCAGCACCCTGACTTTCCCTGATGCCGGTCCGCCGCGCGGCTCGAAAGTCCCGGTGACATTTCCATGCCAGTCCAGCATGGTCATGCGCACTCCGCTCCGGCCGCACAGCGCCAGAACCGCGGTGGTCAACTGGGCTTCGCCCGCAACAATGATGTGCGACAGTCCTTCGACCGGCACCCGCCTGCGTGTGTGTCCGCCATGCTGCGCCACCACCAGCGTCGCGTCTTCCCGAGAGATTTTCACATCCTTGGTAAGGTAAAGCGTTTCCATCAGGCATATCCGCAGAGGTGGCGATAGGAGCAGCTGTCGCAAATGGGGCGCCTTGCCGCCGCTGGGGCGACCTTCATCTCTGAAATGTCGCCAAGGCGACGGGCCAGATCGATCATCAGCTGGGCATCTTCCAGCAACAGGGAGACCTTCAGAACCTTCTTTTTCCCGATGATCTCATTCGCAGCTGACCAGCCGGAGCCGGTAGCCGCAGACAGCATCAAGGCATAGAAGCGGGTCTGCATGGAAACTGCGTCTCGTGCGCCAGCGCTGCCCTTTGCCTCGATGACCTTCCGGGCATCCCAATCAATGCGGTCGGGAGAAATCCCGAGAAGACCTTCGACCGAGTGATCGCGGGGTTTATGCAGTTCGTGGGATACAGAGCCCAATCGCATCTTTTCTTCCAGATGTGCATAATCGACCCGATTCATGTGCAGCCATGCCCGCCGCTCGCACAGTGCGACATGCTGAAAGAGGAGGCCGTGAAGGTCATGCCTTTCCACCAGCGCGGCGAAGCTTTTCGCAGCTGACACGATCTCTGCTTCAGATGATGCCATTCTTCATCCCCGCCAAGCTCTTTACGGCCGGGACAATTCCTGTCAGCCGAACGATCTTCATGGCTGTTTCGATCGCGTTCCGATCCGCCGCGTCCAGGCCGGGACGGCGCAGACAGGCATCCATTTCCCGCAGCCAGCTCTCCATCAGGCGGTCTGCATCGATCATGACCGTGCGTTGCTCGTGCGGAGACAGGCATTCCACCCGCCGACGCACCCGCAGACCGCCCAGTTCGGTCTCGATCTCAGCGATCGGACGTGCGACGCGGACATTGAGTGTTTCGCGATCATCGATAAAGGTCGGCGCATCCGCCAGTTCGGGCGTCGAGGCGTAGAGGTGCCATGAAATCGATTTGGACCAGCCGTTCGACTCGACCAGCACCACCTTCTCCATGATCACGCGCAGCGTCCTGGCCTCGGCGATCAGCGCCTTGGCCCAGTCCCTGACCGCGCCGTTTCCGGCGCGCTGCATACCGGAGAGCCAGACCCCCATGCTGCTGGCCTTTCGCGGCCGGAACTCACGGAAATTGCCGCGGATCACCTTGCGCCATTCCGCAGCCTCCATTGCGATCCAGAATAGCGCCGCACACCAGACGGCGGTCTGTGGCATGCGTCGGAAATTCCCGTCCTCGGCATCCGGGTCCAGACCGGTGACATCGAACCGCTGACGGGTTCCTGCCAGGAGCTTGTCGATGAAGGCATCCACCTGAACAAGTCCCGGACCGGTGGCCAGATCGTTGCGGATCAGGCGCAACCAGCCGAGTTTCTCCATCTGTTGCGAGCTGGCATGGACGATGACGCTGCCCTCAAGGTCGCCGCGGGCCACCCGCCCGATCCTCTGGACGAAAGAGCAGGGGTCATGCCCGGGCTCCATGACGATCATGCCAGCCCTGAAGGTCACGCCCATTTCGACGCTGGAGGTGGCGACAAGCACCTTGAAGCGGGTGGGGTCGTTCAGGCTGCCGAAGGTGAAGGCTCCATCATCCGCCTGCGCGACGCTGTCATCCGTCGAACTGACGGAAAGGCGCTCTTCGACCGGCACGCCCAGCCGGTCGAAGAAGGCGGCCAAACCCTTCTTGTCGGATTTCAACCGCTTCAGGCTGTCATAGATGACGACGAGTTGTCGCCCGGTGTCTGGGCGAGCAAGGGTCGCCCGGATCTCCGCTTCATGCGCCCCCAGCGCCTCCAGAATGCCACCTCCGGTCTCGATTCGCAGGGTGACATCTCCATGCACAGCGCGGAGCCCTTGCGTCTCTTCTGCGGTGCCAGTGACCACATTTTCCTGCTTGACGGAGATTTTGTCGGCCTCCACGCCAAAGGAGATCAAGATGGAGCGAATGTCGATCGGCGTTGCTGAGAGAAAGGTCAGCCGCGCCGCCCCCTCGATCTGTGTCGTGATAGTTGCCAACGCACAGGCGAGCCCCATGCCGCGGGCATCGACAGTGTGGAATTCGTCGATCACGACATGATCTAGGCGCAGAAGATCGAGGATCGATTGCGGGTCCATCGCATCCCCGCCCGGCATGCGGCCGAGCAGGAGATGGACGACGCTTTCCTGGGTCGCGACAATCATCATGCCGCGCCGTGCCGCGCCACCATCATCGCGGAGCTGCGACAGCCGTAATTTTCCGATCCGCAGGCCGGGCTTTTCTGCTTCGAGGCGCGCGCGTTCATCCG
>PXDM01000117.1 GCA_003565055.1 Paracoccaceae bacterium | reverse complement strand
TGTTGGGCGCTGATGATGCTGGCCTTTGTCGGCGGCACAATGAACCTGCTGTGGATGGGCGGCGCAATGGTTCTGATGATGCTGGAGAAACTGCCGGGCATCGGAGCCGTGGTGACGCGCCCCTTGGGATATGGATTGCTGGGCCTCGGCGCAGCGCTGGTGAGCTTCAATCTGGGAGGATGGATATGAGCGAGATACTGGACAAACCGGCTGTGGGCACTGTGCCTTGGTCGATCAAGGGCGAGCTGATCCTGAACTGCAACTGCACGGTGTTCTGCCCCTGTGTGGTCAGCTTGGGCAAGCACGCGCCGACCGAGGGCTATTGTCAGGCATGGGCCGGGGTGCGGATCGATACGGGCCATTATGGCGATGACGATCTGTCAGGGCTGAATGTCGGGTTGCTTCTGGAAATTCCGGGCCTGATGGCGCGTGGCAACTGGAAAGCGGCGGCCTTCATTGACGACCGCGCTTCGGACGCGGCTTATGACGCGCTGGTTCATATCTTCACGGGCGCAGCAAAAGGCACAACCGGGCTGTTCGGCATGCTGGTGAGCGAATTTCTGGGCGCCGAGCGCGCGCCAGTCAGCTATGAGACCGAAGGCAAGACCCGCCGCCTGATGGTCGGCAAGAAGATACAGGGCGAAGTCGTGCCGGTGCGCGGGGCCGACCCCGACCGCGACATCGTGGCCACCAATACCGAATACTGGATGGGGCCGGATATCACCGTTGCCACTGCCACCAAGGGCCGCGTGCGTGCTTTTGGCCGGGTGTGGGATTTCGACGGGCGCAGCGCGGAAATCTGCCAGATCGACTGGAAAGGCCCCGGTCGGTGAGCCTGCCGCTCCTGTCCCCATCGCGGCGTTTGCGGCGCACGCCTTTTTCGGAGGGCGTCGAGGCAGCGGGCGTGAAAGCCTATACTGTCTACAATCACATGCTGCTGCCGACCGTGTTCCGCTCGGTCGAGGAAGACTATCACCATCTGAAAGCGGCTGTGCAGGTCTGGGATGTCGCCTGCGAGCGGCAGGTGGAAATCCGCGGGCCGGATGCGGGCAAGCTGATGCAGATGCTGACCCCGCGCGATCTGCGCGGCATGCTGGCAGGGCAGTGCTATTACGTGCCGATCGTCGACGAAACTGGCGGCATGCTGAATGATCCAGTGGCGGTGAAACTCGCGGAGGATCGCTGGTGGATTTCGATTGCGGACAGTGATCTTCTCTATTGGGTCAAGGGGCTGGCCTATGGCTACCGGCTGGATGTGCTGGTCGATGAGCCCGATATCTCGCCCTTGGCCGTGCAGGGGCCGAAGGCCGAGGACCTCATGGCCCGCGTCTTTGGCGAGGCCGTTACCCGCATCCGCTTCTTCCGCTTCGGCCATTTCGACTTCGAGGGCCGCGACATGGTGATCGCGCGCTCGGGCTATTCCAAACAGGGCGGGTTCGAGATCTACGTCAATGGCGCGGATAAGGGCATGCCGCTATGGCATGCGCTGATGGAGGCCGGGCGCGATCTGGACGTGCATGCAGGCTGCCCGAACCTGATCGAACGCATCGAGAGCGGGCTTCTGAGCTACGGCAATGACATGACCGATGACAATACACCGCATGAATGCTGGCTGGGCCGCTTCTGCAACACGCAAAGCGCCATCGGCTGCATCGGGCGTGATGCGCTGTTGCGCGTGGCCAAGGAGGGGCCAGTGCAGCAGATCCGGCCCATCTCGATTGACGGGCCGAAGGTCGGGATCTGTGACCGCTACTGGCCGGTCCTCACGCCAAAAGGCGAGAAAGTCGGTCATATCAGCTCGGCGGCATGGTCGCCGGATTTCAACACCAATGTCGCCATTGGCATGGTCCGCATGACCCATTGGGACGCAGGCACGGAACTGGTCGTTACCACGCCCGACGGGCCGCGCGCGGCGCTGGTGCATGCGGCATTCTGGAACGAAAGGTAAGACAATGAGTTTCAACGCACTTCTGGTCACCAAAGATGACGCGGGTAAAACCCATGCATCCGTCACGCAGATCACCGAAGACCAATTGCCCACAGGTGATGTGACTGTCGCGGTGGAATACTCGACCGTGAATTACAAGGACGGGCTCTGCATTGGCCCCGGTGGCGGGCTGGTGCGCAACTACCCGCATGTGCCGGGCATCGACTTCGCGGGCACGGTCGAAGCATCAAACGATCCGCGCTACAAGCCGGGTGACAAGGTAGTGCTGACCGGCTGGCGCGTAGGCGAGGCGCATTGGGGCGGCTATGCCCAGAAAGCCCGCGTCAAAGCCGATTGGCTCGTCCCGCTGCCCGAGGGCTTGAGCACCAAGCAGGCGATGGCGGTGGGCACCGCAGGCTTCACTTCGATGCTGGCGGTCATGGCGCTGGAAGCACATGGGCTCAAGCCCGGTGACGGGCCCGTGCTGGTGACGGGTGCTGCGGGCGGTGTCGGGTCCATCGCACTCGCGCTGCTGGCGGCGCTGGGCCATGAGGTCGCGGCAGTCACCGGGCGGCCGGAGCTTGAGCCCTATCTGCGCGATCTCGGTGCCAGCCAGATCGTGCCGCGCGATGACCTGGCCGAGACGGTCAAACGCCCGCTGGAATCCGAGACATGGGCCGGGTGCGTTGATGCAGTGGGCGGCGCGATGCTGGCGCGCGTTTTGGGGCAGATGAAATATCGCTGCTCGGTGGCCGCCGTGGGGCTGGCGGGGGGCGCTGCGCTGCCTGCAACAGTCATTCCCTTCCTGCTGCGGGGTGTGAACCTGCTGGGGATCGACTCGGTCCTGCAACCCTATGACAACCGCCTGCGCGCCTGGGACCGGATCGCGCGCGATCTGCCGATGGACAAGCTCGAAGCGATGATCCAGCCCGCAACGCTCGCCGATTTGCCGCAACTGGGGGCGGATATCCTGAAGGGCCAGGTCAAAGGCCGCGTGGTGGTGGATGTGAACGGCTAGACGCCCATCTGCCAAGGCGCGCTCAAGGGGGAGGAGGACACCCATGCGCTCAGAATATGACGCCGCAGCTTTCGGAGCGGCCAATTTCGTGCCGCTCTCGCCGCTCTCCTTTCTGCGACGGGCCGAGACGGTCTATGCCAACAAGCCCGCCACGAGCTACGCGGGCGTCACGCGCACATGGGCCGAGGTCGCCGGGCGCGTGCGCGCGCTCGCCGGGGCCTTGGCGGCGCGCGGCATCCGGGCCAGCGACACGGTTTCCGTGCTCGCGCCCAACCGGCCCGAACTCTTCGAGCTGCATTTCGCAGTGCCGCTCGCGGGTGCGGTCCTCAATACGATCAACACGCGGCTGGAGGCCGACACCGTCGCCTATATCCTGCGCCATTCCGACGCGCGGCTGGTCTTCGTCGATCCCGCGCTGGCGGATCTGACCCGCGCCGCCTTTGCGCTGAATGATGCGGAGTTGCCGGTGATCGACCTCGCGCGCGCAGGCGCAAAGGGTTTCGGGCAGGCCAGCTATGACGATCTGACCTGCGCCGCGCCGCTGCCATGGTCCTTGCCCGACGATGAAGGTCAGGCGCTGGCGCTGAACTACACCTCTGGCACATCGGGGCGGCCCAAGGGTGTGATCTATCACCATCGCGGGGCCTATCTCATGGCGCTTGGCACGGTGGCAGGCTGGTCGCTGCCGCAGAACCCGACCTATCTGTCCGTGGTGCCGATGTTTCATTGCAATGGCTGGAACCACCCCTGGGCCATGGCCATCGTCGGCGGTCACCTGGTCTTTGCTGATGATATGGCTCCGAAAACCTTGCTCGACGCCATGGTTGCGCATCGGGTGACGCATCTGGGCGCGGCCCCGGTCATCTTGCAGATGCTGGCCGAAAGCCCGGATGCGCCTGCGCAGCCTTTCGACCCGCCCATCAAGGTGATGACCGCAGGCGCGCCGCCCCCGCCTGCCGTGCTGGAAAAGGCCGCAGCGCTGGGGCTGGAGGTGATGCAGGTCTACGGCCTGACCGAAACCTTCGGCCATATCTCGCAATGCCTGTGGCAAGAGGACTGGGGCGCGCTGCCCCCACCTGAGCGCGCGGCGAAACAGGCGATGCAGGGCGTGACCTTTCCGATGGTCGAGGCGCTGAGCGTGCTGGACCGCGAAACCGGCGCGGAGGTGCCGCGCGATGGCGCGACGCAGGGCGAGATCGCCATCCGCGCGAATACCGTGATGAAGGGCTATTACAAGAACGCCGCCGCGACTGACGACGCGTTTCGCGATGGCTGGTTCTGGTCGGGCGATGCGGCGGTCCTGCATCCCGACGGCTATGTGCAGATCCGCGACCGGCTGAAGGATGTGATCATTTCCGGCGGCGAGAATATCTCTTCGGTCGAAGTGGAGGCCGTGCTCTATCGCCACCCGGCCATTCAGGCGGCGGCGGTCGTCGCCCGCCCTCACACCCGCTGGGGCGAAGCGCCCTGCGCCTTTGTCGAGTTGCGCGCGGGCCATGACGCCGATGAGGCCGGGATCATCGCTTTCTGCCGTGACCATCTCGCCGGGTTCAAAGCGCCGAAATCCGTGGTGTTTCAGGACTTGCCCAAGACCGCGACCGGCAAGATCCAGAAATTCCTGCTGCGCGAGACCGCACGCGCGCTGGGCGCGCAAGAGTGACCGCGCCATGGGGCGGTGCCGGACGCGGGACATGGCTCTGACCGCGATCCGCGCCAAGCGACCATTTGGCGCGCGTCATCTCGGCACTGATTTTTCTTGCAACACGCGATGGGCGGATCAAAATTCGATACCAAGTCTCATAATACGGATTGATTCGACTCACATGCATCTGGAACGCCTGATGACTGCTCTCGAAATCATCGCTGTCGCTGGTCGACCCGTGTCTGCGGTCGAGCTACAGAAAGCCACAGGGCTTCCGAAACCGACCTGCTATCGCTTGCTGCAAACCCTGCAGGAGACCGGGCTGGCCGAGGCCCCATCGCAAGACGGGCGCGTTGTCATTGGCCAGCGCCTGATCCGTATTGCACTGCTGGGCCGAGCCGATGCGGATGTGTGCAAGGCCGCTGCGCCGCTGCTGAAAGCGGCGTCCGCGCAGTTCAATGAAACGGTGTTCCTGTCGCGCTTTCGCAATGCGCAGGTCGAGATCATCCACGCTGAAACCCCCGATGATCCTGCCCGCGCCTTCATCCATCCCGGCCTTGGCATCCGCCCGATGCATGCCTGTTCCTGCTCCAAGGCCATCGCCGCCTTTGCGGAACCCGCCTTTCAGGCCAGCATCATCAAGGGCAGCCTGAAAGCCTATACCGACCACACCAAGACCAGCGAGGCCGAGCTGCGCGCCGATTTCGAGCGCATCCGGCAGCGCGGTTACGCTGATTGCGATCAGGAGATTGATATCGGCATCGCCAGCGTCGCGGCCCCGGTCACAATCGGCAAGATCGGCGCGATTTTCAGCGTCGGGGCCGTCGGTCCGATCCGCCGCTTTGGCACGCCCCGCCGCAGCGATATCGGGCAAAAGCTGATCGGCCTGGCCGACCGCGTGAGCGGGGCCATTCAACTATGTGATCTGGCCGAAGTTTGAGGAGGCATCGGCCCAGTTTCGTCAGGAGGACACCCACCACGCTGCACCGGCCCTGACGGGCCATTTCATCAAGGGAGGACATGATGAATCTGAGACCAGACCCGACATTTCACGCCACGGCCCAGCTTGCAATGCAAGCGCCTGTGGAAACCTACGGCTTCGTCGTGATGCTGAGCCCGGACGGCGCGCAGCCTGACGGGCTCGCCACTGTCGATCTCGACCCGAAATCCGACACATTCGGTCAGGTCGTCAAGACGCTGATCATGCCCAACACGGGCGACGAGTTCCATCATTTCGGCTGGAACGCTTGCTCTTCATCGCTCTCACCACTCTCAGGCCATGCGTTTCTGGAGCGCCGTTATCTGATCGTGCCGGGCATCCGGTCCTCGCGGATCTATGTGATCGACGTGAAAGATCCGATGAACCCGAAAATACACAAGATCATCGAACCCGAGGAAGTGCTGGCAAAGACCGGCTATTCGCGCCCGCACACCATCCATTGCGGCCCCGAAGGCATCTATGTCTCGACCCTTGGCGGCGGGGGCGAAGACGGTATGGACGGGCCGCCGGGCATTTTCATCATGGATTGCGAGACGTTCGAGATCATCGGCCGCTATGAGATCGACCGCGGCAAACAGGACAAGCATTACGATTTCTGGTGGAATCTGCCGCAGGATTACATGGTGAGCTCTGAATGGGGCCTGCCGCCACAATTCGAAAACGGCGTGGTGCCCGAGGATCTTCTGGGCAACAAATACGGCCATTCGATCCATTTCTGGGATCTGCGCAAGCGCAAGAACATCCAGACCATCGATTTCGGCGAGAATTACCAGATGGCGCTGGAAATCCGGCCCGCCCATGACCCCAAGAAATCGCATGGCTTCTGCGGGGTGGTGGTCGACACGACCAATCTGCAGGGCGCGATCTTTACATGGTGGCGGGGCGATGATGGCACCTGGCAGTCGAAAAAGACCATCACCATCGACCCGCGCCCCGAAGATCCGGCCAATCTGCCACCCTTGTTGCAGGGCTTCGGTGCCGTGCCGCCGCTGATCACCGATATCGACCTGAGCCTCGATGACCGGTTCCTCTATGTCTCCTGCTGGGGCTTGGGCGAGATGCATCAATATGATGTCTCTGATCCGATGAACCCGAGGCTGACCGGCAAGGTCGCGCTTGGCGGGATCGCGCGTGGCACCAGGCACCCGAATGGCAAGGACTATGTCTTCGGCCCGCAGATGGTCGAGATCAGCCGCGACGGCAAGCGCGTCTACTGGACGAATTCGCTCTATTCCACATGGGACGCGCAATTCTATCCTGGTCAGGAAGGCGGGCAGATGGTGATGGCCCATGTCGACGAAGATGGTGGGCTGACGCTTGACGCGGAGTTTTACGTCACCTTCCCCGAAGGCTACCGCGCGCATCAGATCCGACTCGAAGGCGGCGACTGTTCCACGGACAGCTTCTGCTATCCCAACGTCTGAATGGAACTCGATGCGACAAATGTGACGGCGCTCTGGGGCGCCGTCATCGTCTCGGGTGTCTATCACGGCGTCAATCCGGGCATGGGCTGGCCGCTCGCGGTCTCGGCGGCGCTGATGCAGGGGCGCAACCGCGCGATGGCCACGGCGATCGGAGCGCTGGCGCTCGGGCATCTGCTGGCGATGCTGGCGATCCTGCTGCCGTTTTCGATGATGACTGTCCTGATCGACTGGGAGACAGAACTGCGCCTCGGCGCAGGCGCGCTGGTGGTCACGATGGGGCTCTATCTGCTGATCAACCGCCGCCACCCACGCTTTCTGGCACGCGTCGCGCCGTCGCGGTTGGTGCTGTGGTCCTTCCTTGCCGCGATGGCGCATGGCGCAGGGCTGATGCTGGTGCCGATCTATCTCGGGATCTGCCAAGCCGATCTCGGCGATGCGGGCCATGCGGCCGCGCGCGATCTGATGGGTCAAAACATGGCGTCGGCGGTCATTGTGGCCGGGGCGCATACGCTGGCGATGACAGTCGCCGGGGGTGTGATCGCAGTGGCAATCTACCTTTATTTCGGGCTGAAATTCCTGTCACGAAGCTGGTTCAACCTCGATCTGGTCTGGGCCTGCAGCCTGATCCTGGTGGGAAGTTTTGGCATTTATCTTGCGCTGCACGGCCATTGAAAACAGCTTGGAGCGCACCGCTCTGGGCAAACGTGCCACATGCACCCCACCACCCGCATGGCACCCCCGGAGCACAGCACCCACGTGCAGAGATGAAGCGCAGCATCGGCCCGGAAAAACCGATTCGGCATAGCCCATTCACCTTCTCGCAGGGCTATTTTTCAGGCGCTAAGAGTATATTTAGCCGCCATGACGGGATTTAAGCCCACAAAATCAAGGAATGCCGTTACTTTTCCCGATAGCGATCTGTTAACCTCAATCCAATGATCGGTGCTGCGCTGCATTTTTACTGTCTCTGCGTTCCGGGGTCCTGGGGCCGGTATTTTGGTGCGACCCCGGTCGTAGTTTTTCGACCGGCCCAAAACCCATTATGACACTGCGTGTTACGCGGCGAGACGCACCGGCGATATCGTCTTTTCAACGAGGGAGATCCTGATGATCCACAAGATGACGACCAGCAAGACAGTTGCGGCCACTGCCATCGCGTCCATGATGACGCTTGCGCCTGCCATCGCAACGGCCAGCCCGCTGGGCAATGACCCGATCCGGCTGGTCATTCCTTTCGGCCCCGGTGGCGGCAGCGATATCACCGCGCGGGTTCTCTCGGCGACGGCGCCCGAATTCTGCGGCCCGCGCATCGACGTGGTCAGCATGTCCGGTGCCGCCGGGCTCGAAGCGGTTAATTTCGTGCGCAATGCTGAACCCAATGGCCACACGCTGCTTGTGTCGGATTATGGCCCTGTCGTCACGTCGGGTTTTGTCGATGAGGTGGATTGGAGCCATGATGACTGGCAGCCCGTGATGAATTTCACCGAATGGCTGCCGACAGTCTACACACGCCCTGATCACCCGATCCAGACCATTGATGACTGGGTCGAAGCGGCGCGCGCAGATCCCGGTTCGATCACCTTCGGCCATGCGTCGCCGCTGGGGCTGGTGCATCTTCCGCTGATCCTGTTCGAGATGGAAACCGGGCTCGAAAACGTCCATATTCCGACATCGGGCGGCGGTGAGACGCGCAGCCTGATCATGGGCGGGCATATTGATCTGGGCATGACCCTGCCGCCGAGCATCGCGACCGAAGTCGCGAGCGGAGAGCTGACCGCGCTCGGCATCTTCTCGGAAGAACGCTCCCCCATCCTGCCCGATACACCAACCTTCCGCGAGTCCGGCTATGACGTCGTCCTTCCTGCCTGGCTGATGGTTCTCGCAACCAACGATGTGCCGGCAGAAACGGTCGAATACCTGCAGGATTGCTTCCTGGAAGCGCTGGCCTCGCCCACGGCGCTGGCGATGAACGACCGGGTGAATGCCGGGATCGAGCCCATGAATGCCGCCGATGCAACCGTGCTCTATCAGAACACCGTGACCAATATCGGCAACATCCTGCGCGAGATGGGCGAGATCGACTAAACCCGTCCCTGCCCTCCCCGCTGCCAGCGCAGATACGCAGTCTGGCAGCGGGCCACTGGGCCGCATGACCCGACAGGACATGCTGGCCCGTTCCCGAGATTTCATGACAGGGCGGCCACCATGCTGGACTCCTTCATCCCCGCGCTGATGCTCGCCTTCAGCCCGGAGGTCATCTTATACGTCGCGATTGGCGTCTTCATGGGGGTCACCCTCGGGGCCATTCCGGGGCTGAGCGGGGATATGGCCATCGCCATCCTGCTGCCCATCGTGTTCTTTCTCGAACCGGCCGCGGCGCTTGGCCTTCTGACCGGCATCTACAAAGGGGGGATGTTCGGCGGGTCAATCTCGGCCATATCCTTTGGCGTGCCAGGCACGCCGGGATCTGCGGCCACAGCAATCGACGGCTATCAGGCCAAGCTGAAAGGCACCCCGAACAAGGCGCTGATGACCGCGCTCTATTCCTCGGTGATCGGCGATTCCACGAGCGATCTTGTGCTGATCTTTCTGGCGCTGCCGCTGGCGATTGTCGCGCTGACCTTCGGCCCGGTCGAGTTCTTCGCGCTCTACGCCTTCTCGCTCCTGCTCATCTCGGCGCTGACCAAGGGCAAGGTCGCCAAAGGCGTGGCCATGGCCGCGCTCGGCGTGCTGCTTGCGATGATCGGGCGCGACCCGATGGGCGGGACATTGCGCCTGACCTTCGGCATCCCCGAATTGGCCGGGGGGCTGGCGCTGATCCCGGTGCTGGTCGGGATTTTCGCGGTCTCCGAATTGATCATCCAGTTGGCCAAGGCATGGATGGAGCGCGCCAACCGGATCATGGACGACACCCGCGACAAGGCGCAGTCCTTGCTCGGCGATTATGACGCCAGCAAGGACAAGCTGACCTTTGCGGAATTCCGCTCCACGCTGAAAGCCACTGGCATCGGCACCACCATGGGCACGCTGATCGGCGCCCTGCCCGGTGCGGGCTCGTCGCTGGCGGCCTTCATCAGCTACGGGCTGGCGCAGCGTTTCTAGCGCAAGAGCGAGGACTTCGGCAAGGGCTCGCTCGAAGGCGTCGCCGCCGCCGAGGCCGGTAACAGCGCGACCTCCGGCTCGACCCTGATCCCGCTTTTCGCCTTCGGCATTCCGGGCAGCGCCACAGCGGCGCTGTTCGGCGCGGCCTTCATCCTGATGGGCATGACGCCGGGGCCGCGCCTGATCTATGACCATACCGAGGTCATTTACGCGCTCTTCCTGATCCTGATTTACGCCAATTTCATCAACCTCTTCCTGTCGCAATTCCTGCTGCCCTTCTATTCCAAGATCGCCATGATCCAGTCGCGCATCCTGCTGCCGATTGTCTGTGTGCTGGCGATCTTGGGCACTTTCGCAGCGGGTAATTCAGTGATTGATGTCTGGGTGCTGCTCTTTGCCGGGCTTCTGGGGGTCGTGCTGCGGATGTATAATTTCCCGCTGGCGCCGCTGATCCTTGGCTTCATCGTCGCCCCCGGCGCCGAGCGCGCGCTGCGCCAGTCACTGCTGATCGGGCGCGGGGACTGGACGCATCTGCTCTCCAGCCCCATCGCCATCGGGCTCTATACCGTGGCGGCGATCATGATCCTGACCTTCACCCTTGTCCTGCGCGACAAGAAATAGAAAAGGCAGACGCGACATGCTGAAACCGCAATTCTCCGGGCTCCTGAAGCGGCAGGATTTCTACACAGGGCTGATCACGATCGGCATAGGGGCCATCGGGCTTCTCGACATCGCTTATGGAAACTGGCGTCCCGGTCCGGGCCTCGGCCCGCATGCTTTCCCGCAACTGGCCTATATCACCCTGATGCTGGCCGGAGCCGTGATCATGATCGAAGCGCTCTTCGGCAAATCCGACCAGTTCCCCGAAAACCTGCGCGCGATCCTGAGCACGGGCGTCGCGCTTGTCGCCATCGGGATGGGCATGTTCTGGGCCATCGGCGTGCTGGGCTTCATGGTGAGCATCTGCATCACGCTGATCGGCGCGAGTTTCCTGCTGACCCGCGAACCGCTGCGCCACTGGCCGAGCACGATTGTGGTGCCGGTCGTGGCGACAGGGGTGATCTGGGTCTTATTCGTCAAGCTGATCAATGTCCCCCTGCCGCGCGGCCTGCTGTTCTAACCCTTCTGCCGCAAGGGCCAGGTGTCATTGACCCGGTAGCCGCGCGGCCATGGGTCGGACGGGTCGAGCAGCAACTGGCGCATATCCGTGATCCAGCCGCGCCCGGAGATCTCGGGCACAATCGCGGGTTTGCCGCCGAGCGTGGTTGTCTCGACAATCTGCCCCTGAAACTGCGATCCGATCAGCGAGCGCGCGGTCAATATCGTCCCGGTCGCGATCTGCCCGCGCGCATGCATCAGCGCCAGTTGCGCGGAAACCGCCGTGCCTGTGGGCGAGCGGTCGACTTTGCCAGGCTCGATCACAACCGCATGCTGCACCTCGGGTCCCTCCGGCCCGGTCACGGGCGGGGTCGCGAAGAGGCAGAAGGAAATATGCTGCCAATCCGGGTTTTCGGGATGGTGGAACCCCAGTTGCGCATTGGCCGCCGCAGTGATCCGCGCCCCCAGAGCCGCGATGTCGCGCGCTTCATGCGCGGCCATTTCAAGCCCGATGGCCTGCGCATCGACGACGACGAAACTATCGCCACCATAAGCGGTATCGACGCGCAGTCGGCCCAGCCCCTCAACCTCCAGCGCGGCGTCAAGCACACCCGCGAAGGACGGCACATTGCGCACGAAAATCCGCTGCGCCTTGCCATCTGCGCATTCGGCGCGCACATAGATCAGCCCGCCCGGTGCTTCGATCACCATATGGGTTTCGGGTTCCTGCATCTCGATGATGCCAGTATCCAGCAGCACTGTTGACACGCAGATCGAATTCGATCCCGACATGGGCGGGGTATGTTCCGGCTCCATGATGATGAACCCCATCTGCGCGCGCGGATCCTTGGGCGGCACCAGCAGATTGATATGCCGGAATACCCCGCCGCGCGGCTCATTGAGCACAAAGTCGCGCAAGCCACTGTCGCGATGAAGCCAACGCGCCTGCTCCCAGAGCGTTCCCCCCGGGGGCGGCGCAACCCCGCCCGTGATCACATCGCCGACCTCGCCCTCGGCATGGCAGCCCACGATCTGGATGGCCCGCAATGACCGCATCACCCGCGCTCCTGCAGGGCCGCGACCGGGCCAGTTATATTAGCTGGAAAATCCATGGCGCTCTCCTTCTCAAATGGCCTGTGACGTAATGCGCTGGCTGCGCGGGCGGATCAGGACAGGCCCCGCGCGGGTCCATGAGCAGCCTCAGGCCGGAATGCCCGCACCATAAAGATCGCCGGGGGCGAAACGCAACTCCGCTTCCGCTGTGATCCATGCGCGACCGCTCATCGTGGGGATGACCCCGCCAGTGTCCCCTTGGGCAAAACCCAGCCTGCAGGTGCGGCCGATGATGCTTTCTTGCACCCATGTCTCGCCCGCAGCCAGTTGCGCATCTCGGTGTTCGTGGCAGCCTCGTTGCAGACAAGCCCAATTGTTGTCGAGCATATCAAGCTTCGGATCAAACACAATATTCAGTTCGTCGAGCCCCCATGTTCTCAAAACCCTGTGGAAACGCTCTGCGTGACGGCAAGATACGATACTTGTGGCGGCCCAAGCCCATATTTCTGTGTCCGCTGGTCGTGCAGCGGACTTGGTCGGTCTGTGAGCTGAAGGGTATGCGATTGCCGGGGTTTTCGGGGCTTCCCCGCGCCTTGAGGGGGGGCTGTCCGATCTCCGCCTCGGCCGCCGCCCTCAGCGTCAGGTCATGGCCCGCGAGCTGGCGGCTGACTTCGGCCATTGGATCATTGCAGAGACCGCCTTTCACGCGCGCATTCCGAAAACGGCAGTGTTTCGTTTCATCCAGCACCGGCGCGTGCAGCCAAGACCCGAAAAACGCGACGCAATTCGGCTGGACCTTGAGCGCGCGGTTGAGCTTGGGGTCCGACAACCCGTGCCATTCGCCGATCAACAGACAGTTTACATGGTCAGAGGATTACAGCTCTGCGGCCCGATAACAGACCGCTTCAAACCGCGCTTGAGAATGGACGAAAACACTGGCCAATCCATCGGCACGCCATTCTTCGACAGGACGTCTCCAGGCGCAATCCGCCAAGATGCGACACGAAAGAATGGGGCCATCTGTCGCCTCAAAATCGCCGCCGTCACACTATGTCTGCGCATCGAGAGGGCGGGAATCCTCTGTGATACAAAAGGTCTTTACTACAGAAAGGCGCGCCGCAGGAAAGTCTGCGGCGCGCGCATGGACAGGCTATAGGTCAGTCGTCCGAGGTCATGACAGTCAGGTCGCGCAGCGTGACGTCGAGCGCTTCGATCTCCCAGGTGCCGGTGATCGAGCCGTCATCCAGAGAAACTGTGTGCAGAGCCCCGTTCGCAGAGAGCCATGCGGTATTGCTGCCGCTGGAATCGGTCACGATGTCGAACCCGATCGGCCCTTCGATCATCGCACCCAATTCACCGATCATCTCGTTGTCACCGTCATTTGGCGCGGTCTGAAGAAGCAGTGCCGCGCGCTCGGTGTCGATGTTGTACATCGCCGTGGACTCAGGCTCGCCATAGGAATTGCTATAGGCCGTCCCTTCAACCATCGGCGTTCCGCTCGTGTCATCGGTGAAAGTCAGATCGCCGTCCACCATGACTTCGCCAGTCGAGAGATTCACCCGGTGGTTCGTGGTGCCCGACATGAAGCGCAGCGCATCTGCCGCCGGGTTGATGTCGACGATCACAGCAGCGCCGTCTTCGATCTCCATCTCCGTATCCATCTCGACGATGAGGTCCCACGCACCTGTCTCGGGGTCGATATTGACCACCTCGAAACCTTCGGTGACCCCGATCAGACTGCTGGTGGCCGGACGGTAATCAATCCCGTGAATACGCCCTTCATAGTCGAGATCGGTCATGCCAGTCACCTGACCCGATTCCAGATCAATCATCACAAGGGTACGATCACCTGCGAGCCCGATTCCGGTATCAGCAAGGGCCGGGAATGCAAAAGCGGATGCGAGGGCGGCAGGGATTATGCACTTCTTCATGTTGTACTCCATCAATTTTGGGCCAAGTCTGGCCTCGGAGCATCAACGGAGGGACATCACATTAGGTTTCACACGGCACCTGACGTTTCTGTGACACTTGCCGTGTTTTAGAACAGGCCGCTGAAAAAGTCCGCCGACGCTACGCTTGTGCCAGAAAAGGCGGGTTTTTCACGTGCTCTCGTCGAACTGATGGAAAACGTTCGCGTCCGGCATCGACGAGGTCGACGAGTATTGCTTCTCAAGAACCTTTTTCAGCGGCCTGTTAGACCGGAGCCAAGGCGGCAGCCCCATAAAACAAGGGGCAGCGCCACGGGCTGAAATGTCTTTGGCAGGCTGCTGAAGCAAGCCTGTCTCGACAACGATTTGACAACATACTCCCCCTCGGCACGACGTCCCGGTTCATCGCTGGGCCGAACCAGATTGTCAGCGATGCCGGACGCTTTATCGCTTTACGACAGACTGGCCAATTCCGGGGCTTGGAGATTGAGCCCCCCCCCCCCCCGTATGAGTCCCAGGCCAAGCGGGAATAGAAATCTGCCGTGCTTGCTATGCCTTCCGGCGCCAGTTGGGGGAGACGTGGTGGGTATTTTCCCGCTGCCCCGGGAGTTCACACAGGTGCGGCCGGGC
>PXDM01000024.1 GCA_003565055.1 Paracoccaceae bacterium | reverse complement strand
TGGCTCGGCCCCTTGTGCCGCAACAATCCCATAAGCAGGGTCTTTGCGCAGCTCGGTAACAAAAGATGATGGGCGGGCGTTTGAGGCCATAATGGTCAGACTGTGACGGGCCCGCGTCATGGCGACATACATGACGCGGCGCTCTTCAGCGTTTTGAAATGCCTCCTCCTCAGGCGACACCAGCGACAACAGGGGGTCATCGATGATCTCTGAAGGAAAGCCCATGCGGCCACTGTCGGCGTTCAGAAGGATCACATGATCGGCCTCCAACCCCTTGGAGGCATGGATGGTTTTGAAGGTGATCTTCAGCCTTGGGTGACGCCGTCTCAGGGCTGACATGTCGGGCTCGACAAATCGGTATCGGCCAAGGAGCAGCACTGCCGTGGGATTTGCCCCTGCCGCCATGGCAGATGACAGGGCGTTCAGCACCTCGGACAATTTCGCCTGATCCTCACCTTTGGCCACGGTCACGACCTTGATCGCCGGTTCAGTGGCGATGCCAGCGGGCACGATCTGCTTTTCGATCTGGGCGGGGTTGCGCAGCACAAAGCTGCGGGCGGCAAAGGCGATCTGATCGACGGAACGGAAGGTGCGACCCAGATCAACGGCCCGATGCACGCCCGTCTCGCCATCGAAGCTGCCACCGAATTCCCGCCCAAATTGGCGCATCAGGTGGATATCGGAGCCCGCGAAACGGAAGATGGATTGCCAGTCGTCGCCCACGGCAAAGATGGGCACATCGGGATGCTGGGATTTCAGGGCCTTCACCAGCCGTGCCCGGCTTTGGGAAATGTCCTGAAACTCATCGACCAGAATATGGCGGAAGGGGCTGACATAGCGGCCCGTCTCGGCATAGCGGGCGGCCCGCAGGATCATATCCTCAAAGTCGATCCGGCCATCGAGACGCTTTTGATATTCCTCGAAAACAGGGGCGAAAACGTCCAGGAAAGCCCGTGCCCGTTTGCCCAGCTTCATCTTGTCGGATTTGGTCTCGCAATCTTGCAGGCTGTAGCCACCGCTTTTGAACTTGCGCAGGAAGGTTCCAAGCAGTTTGGAGAAATCATCGACCTGTTTCAACTCAATGATACGGTCGTATATCGTGTCGACGGGCCGCGGTTTCAGGGTAACATGCGGGGCCAGCTTTTCGGCAAGGCTGGCCAGGAGCCGCCCCTCTTGCCGCTCATAGCTGTAGGTTTCGATCATCGTGGTTTCATGCGCGGCATGGACCTGCCGTTTCCAATCCATGCCCGCCAGATATTCGTCACGGTTGACAAATGGCGCTGTGACCAAGCGTTCACCGCTGGCGGTCTTTTCGCGGCGCACCCCGAAATGTTCGATATAAATCCCGCTTTCCGTCAAGCGAAAATCGGGCTGATAATCCCGCCTGCCAGTTTCGGCGACCTTATGTTCGTAAATCGGTTCATATTTGTATTCGATACCGTTTTCATAAAGCCAATTGGCGATCTGAAGCTCTTCATAACTTTTGACCTTCTCGCCTTGCAGCGTCCGCAGATCTTGCGCCTCCATATGAGTGTAAAAATCATGCTTGGTCTTGAAATCCCATTCCGTTTTGGGCTCGACAAAGAAATGCGCAAAGAAACGGATGATGGCATTTGACACATCGGACAGGCGGCGGACCAGATCTTTCAGGATATCCTTGATCAGGTTGGTGAAGGCCATGTCATCGGTGGCATGATCTGCCAATGCGGGCTTTGACCCTTCGACAATGCCGATGATGTCATAGGCAATCGCATGAAACGTTCGGGCAACGAGGGGCACTCCCGATCGGGCCTCGACCCGTTCCGACATTTCCTCTGCTGCATTTTTGGCAAAAGCCAACAGCAGGATTTCCTCAGGCAGGCGGATGCCAGCCTTGACCAGATAGGCGGCTTTCGCGGTGATAACGCTGGTCTTGCCCGACCCCGCCCCGGCAAGAACCAGCGTCGCATCCTCATCCACGACAACCGACAACCGTTGTTCCGGGGTCAGGGGTTTGCTTTCAATCGTGTCAAAGAAATCTTTCCAGCGATCCAGTTCGGCGGTGACAAAGGCGTCAATGGCCTTGGCCCTCGCCATGCGTGGACCCTCTACGAAATGCCGAACGGGGGCTATGCGGGCCATAACCTCAGGCCCGATGGCCTCGGCATTCAGCTTTGACAAAAGCGATGTATCCAGATCGCGTGCGTCATCCAGAAGCGGTGCAATCTGACAGGCGGCGGGATATTGGGAAGGCGCCGAAAGCGACGAGACACCTGAAAGAATCGTGTCCAGCCGCGCCGATTCCACCTCCAGGGCGGCGAGGTTGATGCGGGTCCATGCGGCCGTGACCTCCGCCGCAAACGCCTGGGCATCCTGATGGCCCGCCCCCTTCAGAACCGCATCAACGCGGCTGTCAAAGCGCATGGACACGGCCGTGCCCAGCATGCCCTTTCTCAAGGACGGTGCGCCTTGCAGCGTCAGCAATGGCATCGCCACCGCCGTGCCACGTCGGGTGATTTGGATGTGATCCCCCTGCAATTCCAGTTCACGGGCGGACCTGCCAAGAGGATCGGCAAGGAAACCGTAGAAAGGGCGTTGTTGCAGCTTACTCAATGATATCGCCCTTAAAATACCGTTTCTGCAACTTGCGCTGCAAACGCCTCAGCCGCAAGCCTGAGTGCGGATGCATCGGCGGTTGTGGTGTCAAATTTCACGGGTGGGCAACGCATCGGGAATGCGAAGGCGCAAGGCCCCTTTTGGGGTGTCTGACGTCACCCAACCCGTCCCAAGAAGCCCGTCGATCAGACGTGATTGCTGGCGGCTGGATCGACCCGTGATGACCCCGATCTCAGACCGAGCGATACTGTCACCAGCCAGCAATCGGTCACAGATATCCCGGGCACCCGCGGGCATCAAAGTCGAGATATCAGACAGCATCCGTGGACGAAGGCCTTCGACGTGATGATCGCGGGCAAAAGCCTGGATCGCTGATCTTGCCGCGGCCGCCGGTGGCACCAGGTCCTTGCCCTCCGCCTCGTTCATGGCATCTGCCATCTGGGCGCCAGGGCAGGCAATTTCGTGTTGGTCGGGGGCATTCAACGTCAGTGCAAGTTGCAAGTCACGGACGGGTCCCAGCACGGGATGCGATGACAAAACGGGCCCAATTGCGGCCCAGTCGTTCAACGCCGCAAGGGCGGTGGCAAAGGGCCCCGCTGCGCCGTGTGGGAACATTTCTGGCTGTCCCGACAGATGATCAAGACAATCCTGATGCACTTTCCGAACCCCCTGATCGTCGCGAGATTTTCCATATAGATAAAGATAAACCATGGCTGCCATGGCCGATCTTTTCCCTGCCGTGCGCTCCCCCGCCAAGGTCAGCTTACCCCCCAACGACCGCGTCTTTTCGATCCGGGAGATGAGTGTGGGTGCGGCATCAGCTGGCCCGCAAATGCCGTGGATTTTCTTGATCAAATACGACG
>PXDM01000429.1 GCA_003565055.1 Paracoccaceae bacterium | reverse complement strand
GCAACCCTTTCAGACTGGCTTCGAATGGTTCGACACCTATGTTTTAGGAATTCAGAACTCTGAGCTAAACCAGCTTTACAGAATTTCTGCTCTAATTCTAATGTCTACCTGGATACGGGCTATTTTTAACTATCTGGCTGGTATATATGTTAAAAAAGCAGAGGTTAGCTTAACAGACCGTCTATACAAAAAAATATTTGAGCAGCTACAGGCTGTCAGTCTCAGTTTCTTTAGCCAAGTCAAAGCGGGAAATTTAATTAATACTCTGACTGCTGAAGTCAGCCAGCTGCAATATGCAATTAATCAAATCGGATTTGTTGTATCTAAAGGCTCGGTTATTATTATTTATGCGGTAGTCGCGCTATCGATTTCTTGGCCGCTAACCTTGACGGCAGTACTGTTGTTTAGCCTTACGGCCACTGGCTTGTCGACCTTAAATGGACGGATTAGAGAAGCTAGCTTTCCAGTCTCAAAGGCTAGAGGCCGTCTAACTTCGGTCATTGGTGAATTCATTAGCGGCATTCGTACCGTTCAAGCTTTTGCTACCCAAGACTTTGAGCGTCAGCGATTTTACCAAGCCTGCGATGACTATGCTGATGCCGCCATAGAAGTTGTTAAACGGTCGAATATCGTTAGACCTTTAGCAGAGGCGATAGGCTCTACCATTCTAATCGGCATGATTATTGCCGGCATGACTATATTTGTCTCCAATGGGGTTCTAGAGGTTGCTTCGCTATTAACCTTTTTGTTTGTACTCTTTCGCATGGTGCCCGCCATTCAAGAACTCAATGGCGTGGCTGCTAGTTTAAGTGCTATACAGGGGTCTGTGCAAAATATTCAAGATCTGCTTCGCACCGATAATAAGCCTTATATAGAAAATGGTTATAGATCTTTTTC
This sequence comes from Paracoccaceae bacterium, assembly GCA_003565055.1. GTDB lineage: Bacteria > Pseudomonadota > Alphaproteobacteria > Rhodobacterales > Rhodobacteraceae > Roseinatronobacter. Next base: position 2,570 of record PXDM01000429.1, on the reverse strand, counting down.
TGGCCTGCAACACTCAATCGAAATGGTTGCGATGAATTTTGGCTATGACCCAAAATCTCCCATTCTAAAAGACATTACACTAACCATTGAAAAAGGTCAGACTGTTGCCCTAGTAGGGGCTTCTGGCGCAGGTAAAAGTACATTGGCAGACCTGATTGCTCGCTTTTATGAACCTACAGAAGGCAAAATTTTACTAGATGGCACCAATCTAAAAGAGTTCGACATTAGCTCTGTCAGAAGGCGAATGGCCATTGTGAGTCAAGACACCTTTATTTTTAATGCGTCTATTCGCGACAATATTGCCTACGGCTCACCCCAGGCCACCGATGCTGAGGTTTGGGCGGCGGCAGAGTCAGCCAATGCAAAAGACTTTATCAAAGATATGCCCGAGGGGTTTGACACCATTTTGGGCGATCGCGGTGTTCGCTTATCAGGGGGGCAACGGCAGAGAATTGCTATAGCTCGTGCTCTTTTACGAAATCCTGAGATCCTTATTTTAGATGAGGCTACAAGCGCTTTAGATTCTGTGTCCGAAAGACTAATTCAACAGTCTTTGGAAAAGCTATCTGTAGGTCGCACGGTAATTGCTATTGCCCACCGACTGTCAACTATTGCTAATGCCGACAAGGTTGTTGTGATGGATAAGGGGAAAATTGTAGAACAAGGGACATACACAGATCTGTTAAAAGAACGTGGAGAGCTTTGGAAGTATCACAAAATGCAAAACGAAGTCAAAACTAGTTGATTCACTGATTTAAGCTCAGTTTACACTAGGTAGACTCTTTTAAATAAGCTTTAAGAAGCGAAGTTTAAGTAATTCTAAGAAGAGAGTGGAAGAAGTCTCACCTCCTCCACTCTCTCCCACATCTTACTTTAATTGCACCCAATTACTTGGCTGAAATAGCACTATTTATTAATTGAGTCATTTCTTTTGTTCACGTTTCTGTATTCGTAAACGAAGTAGATTAATACATGGCACTCATATCTGTGATCATTCCAGCTTACAATAGTGAAAGTACTATCCAAGCGACTTTGGAATCAGTATTTAATCAAACTTTTTCGGATTTTGAAGTCATTCTCATTAATGATGGTTCTACCGATAGAACAGTAGATATTCTTGGGCAAATATCGGATTCTAGAGCAAAAGTTTTTTATTATCCAAATAGTGGCGTAGCTGTAAGCAGAAATCGAGGGATAAGTCATGCTTCTGGCGAATTTATTTCATTTCTAGACGCTGATGATTTATGGACTCCTGATAAGTTAGAAGCACAATTGCAGGCATTAATAACTCATCCTGAAGCAGCGGTCGCTTATAGTTGGACAGATTGCATTGATGAAGCAGGAAACTTTTTATATCATGGAATGCATATTTCCCCGAGTGGATATGTTCTAGGCGATTTATTGCTTCAAAATTTTTTGCAAAATGGTTCTAATCCTCTGATTCGGAAAACTGCTCTTTTAGAAGTAGGAGAATTTGATCCATTGTTAAATCCTTCTGAAGATTTAGATATGTGGCTGCGATTGGCAGCTAAATATCATTTTGTAGCAGTGCCATTCCCACAAAACTTGTATCGAATTACCAATAATTCAATGTCATCTAATATTGTTAAACTTGAAAAAGCAGGTTTATTTTTAATAAAAAAAGCATTTGATTCTGCTCCAAAGTCTTTACAGAATTTAAAGAATCAGAGTATCTCTAATCACTATAAAGGACTTGTATGGAAGACGACCGATGGCTCTCCTAAGGATAAAAAAGTATTATTAGCAATCATGTATTTCATGAAATATATAATTAATGATCCCCGACCATTAAAAAGTTTGCGAGGTAAGTTTTCATTGTTACTTAAGATATTTAGAACTGGCTTAGGAATTTCTGTATAGAGATATTATTTACTAGGGAATTCTACTATATTTCATGTAGGTAGAAGAGTTGGATTAAGTGTACTTAGCCAATGAGGTTAAAAACAACATCGTATGAATGTCAACCATCCACATCGATCACAAGTACCACCTTTGTCAGAAGACCCTTCTAGACCATTGTGGTCTGTAATGATCCCAACCTATAACTGTGCTAATTACCTGCGAGAGACATTGGCGAGCGTTTTAGCACAAGATCCAGGCTCAGACATGATGCAAATTGAGATTGTTGATGATTGTTCTACCAAGGATGATCCAGCAGCAGTCGTTGCCGAACTGGGAGGTGGCCGTGTCAGATTCTATCGTCAACCGCAAAACGTTGGTCATGTAAAAAACTTTCAAACCTGCCTAGAACGCTCGCGCGGCAGAATCATTCATCTGCTACATGGAGACGATTGTGTGAAAGTCGGTTTTTATGAAAAGCTTCAGCAAGCGTTTGCTGCACATCCAGATCTTGGTGCTGCTTTTTGTCGACATATTCATATGAACGTGCAGGGACACTGGCACTATATCTCTTCATTAGAGCAACCAGAGAGCGGCATTCTTGATAATTGGCTAGCCAGAATTGCTGTTGAGCAATGTATTCAAACACCTTCAATTGTTGTGCGGCGTGAAGTATATGAAACGCTGGGTGGTTTTGATCGTCGCATCCG
>PXDM01000144.1 GCA_003565055.1 Paracoccaceae bacterium | reverse complement strand
GCTGGTCCCAGTCCGGGCAGTTGATCTGATGGAGCACCCATTCGATCCCCTGCCCCAGCGCAATGGGCACGAAGAGGAAGAACACGATGTCGGGCACGCCCCGCACGATATTGACATAGCCCTGCCCCAACCAGCTCACCGGCCAGATGCGCGAGCGCACGGCCATCGCGCCCAGGAGCCCCATCGCCAGCGCGACAGGCGCGGTGATCGCGAGCAGCAAGAGCACAGTGCCAAAGGCACGGTAGAAGGCGAAATGCGTGGGTGTGGTGAGGTAGCAGGCGAACCATTGCCATTGCGGCAGGCTCGCAGGATCAGTGCAAAAGGCAAACATGGCGCGGCCCTGTCATCATCCCCCGCAGCCCGCCAAGGAGCCACGGGGGCAGGTCTGGAAAGGGTCAGAACTTGGCGATGCCGTCCCCGAACCATGTCTCGATCAGCTCATTGAGCGAACCATCTTCCTTCATCTCGTCGATGATGCGGGTGAAGGTCTCACGCAGCTCATGATCGGACTGGCGGATCCCCGCCCCAGTGCCCGCACCGGGGTAGAAATCTTCCCCGATGAAGACCAGCTCGCCTGCGGAATCGTCGACATAGGCTTGCAGGAAGTTCTTGTCCGCGAGCACTGCATCGGCTTCGCCATTGCGCACCGCCGAGATGGTCTCATCCGGGGTCGGGAATTCCAGCGCATCAGCCGAGCTATCGGCAACCAAACCTGCCTGCACCGTGTTCGACTGCACGGCAATCACGCCGCTGTCGATCACGGAGGCATCGGTGCCCGCCAGCGCCATATGGGCCGAAGGATCCGAGGGCAAGTAATTGGTGGTGAAGGAGATCACCTGGCTGCGCGCCTCGGTGATGCTCATGCCGGCCATGATCACATCATAATTGCCCGAGACGAGGTTCGGAATGATCGTGTCCCAGTCATTGAGCACCCATTCGCAGGTGAGCTCTGCGCGCGCGCAAATCTCGTTGCCGAGATCAATCTCGAAGCCCACGACCTCGTTCGCTTCATTGATGAAGTTCCACGGAGGATACGCCCCTTCGGTCCCGATACGCACCACATCCTGCGCCATCGCGCCCGAGGCCATCACGGCCAGCGCCGCGAGTGTGAGCGGTAGTGTTTTCATTGTCTTCTCTCCTGTTGGTGGTCGGTTATCGCCTCAGTCCACCAATGAATGGCTGAGGAATTGCTTGAGCCGCGCCGATTGTGGCGTCTTGAAGAGCGAGGCAGGCGGGCCCTGTTCCTCGATCCGCCCGTCATGCAGAAAGATCACGTGATCGGACACATCCGCCGCCAGCCGCATGTCATGGGTCACGATCAGCATCGTGCGCCCCTCGGCGGCCAAAGCCTTGATCACGCGGATCACCTCCTGCTCCAGTTCCGGGTCGAGCGCCGAGGTCGGCTCGTCGAAGAGCAGCGCCTCGGGCTCCATGCAGAGCGCGCGGGCAATCGCGGCGCGTTGCTGCTGGCCGCCCGACATCTGCGCGGGGTAGACATCGGCCTTGTCGCCAATCCCGACCTTGGCCAGCAATTCACGCGCGCGCGCCTCGACCTCCGCGCGGTCGCGCTGCAAGACCGAGACCGGGGCCTCCATCACATTCTGCAAGACCGTCATATGCGACCAGAGATTGAAGCTCTGAAACACCATCGACAGATTGGTGCGAATGCGCGTCACCTGCGCGCGATCAGCAGGCTGGCGGGACAACCCCGCCCCCTTCCAGCGCACGGCCTCGCCATTGAACAATATCTCGCCCTGCTGGCTGTCCTCCAGCAGATTGCAGCAGCGCAACAGTGTCGACTTGCCCGAGCCCGAAGACCCGATCAGCGAGACCACATCGCCCTTCTGCGCGCTCAAGCTGACGCCCTTGAGCACCTCAAGCGTGCCATAGGATTTGTGCAGATTGCGGATCTCGATAACAGGTGTGCTGGGCATGGCATCCGGGCTGAGTGGCGCTTTCGCCCCATTAGCACGAAACCCGCGCGGATTTGCAAGCGCCTCAACGCGCTGCACCGAAGGAAATCGCACCAGCGCTCAAGCCTTGCGCGCCTGCATGCAGCCTTGTAGGTGTGAGCCAAACCCCATTCACACGCGGAGCGCAACATGGCGACCAATCAGTTTGTCTATTTCATGGATGGTGTCTCCAAGACCTATCCCGGCGGCAAGAAATGCTTTGAAAACATCCGCCTGAACTTCCTGCCCGGCGTCAAGATCGGCGTCGTGGGCGTCAATGGCGCGGGCAAATCCACGCTCCTGCGCATCATGGCCGGTCAGGACAAGGATTTCACCGGCGAGGCCTGGGCCGCCAAGGGCGCGCGCGTGGGCTATCTGCCGCAGGAGCCGCAACTCGACGAGAGCCTCGATGTGCGCGGCAATGTCATGCTGGGCGTGGCCGAGAAACAGGGCAAGCTCGACCGCTACAATGAACTCGCCATGAATTACTCGGATGAGACCGCGGATGAGATGGCCGCCCTGCAGGACCAGATCGACGCGGAAAACCTCTGGGATCTCGACAGCCAGATCGACGTCGCCATGGAAGCGCTGCGCTGCCCGCCTGACGATGCCGATGTCTCCAAACTCTCGGGCGGGGAACGTCGCCGCGTGGCGCTGTGCAAGCTTCTGCTGGAAGCGCCCGACATGCTGCTTCTGGACGAGCCCACCAACCACCTTGATGCAGAAACCATCGCCTGGCTGCAAAAGCACCTCATCGAATACAAGGGCACGATCCTGATCGTCACCCATGACCGCTATTTCCTCGACGACATCACCGGCTGGATTCTCGAACTCGACCGCGGCCGCGGCATCCCTTACGAGGGCAATTATTCCGCATGGCTGGAGCAGAAGGCCAAACGTCTGGCGCAGGAAGCCCGCGAGGACAAGGCGCGGCAGAAATCGCTGGAGCGCGAGCTTGAATGGATCCGCGCAGGCGCCAAGGCCCGCCAGACCAAATCGAAAGCCCGGATTCAGGCCTATGAGGAAAAGGCCAGCCAATCCGAGCGCGAAAAACTCAGCCGCGCGCAGATCATCATCCCCAATGGCCCGCGTCTGGGCGGCAAGGTCATCGAGATCACCAATCTGAAAAAGGGCTATGGCGACCGGCTCTTGATCGAGGATCTGTCCTTCGCGCTGCCCCCCGGTGGCATTGTCGGCGTGATCGGCCCCAATGGCGCGGGCAAATCAACGCTGTTTCGCATGCTCACGGGCGACGAACAGCCCGATGCGGGCACGGTGGAATTCGGCGACACGGTGAAACTCGCCTATGTCGACCAGTCCCGCGACGCGCTCGACGCGAATAAAACCGTGTGGGAAGAAATCTCCGACGGGCTCGACGTCATCATGCTTGGCGATGCCGAGGTCAATTCCCGCGCCTATGTCGGGGCCTTCAACTTCAAGGGCGGTGACCAGCAGAAGAAAGTGGGCCTTCTGTCGGGCGGCGAGCGCAACCGCGTGCATATGGCGAAGCTGTTGCGCTCGG
>PXDM01000477.1 GCA_003565055.1 Paracoccaceae bacterium | reverse complement strand
CTGAACTGCTAAACTGGCCTTGTTGAACAGTGCGCCGCCGATGGTGTTGCGGCTGGACCTCGAATTCTGAACTGCTAAACTCGATCGGCTTCCAAGCTCCTGAAATCACAGATTTTTTGGGTGAATTCGTGTTTGGTAATCCGACGAATCATCATTAAAACAGTGCCAGTTGTTCAGGGTTTTTCCGGGCCGTTCGGCGACCCTGATCCGAGAAATGAACGATATCACGATACTGCCGGTCGGTGAAGTTGAGAATCTGGATGTCCCCTTTATCGGGCAAATGCCGCTCGATCCGGTTCACGCGCGTCTGAAACGCCTCTTTGCCGTTGACGAATCGCGCATAGACGGAGAATTGGCTGCGCTCAAACCCCTCGTCCCGCAGGAAGTTCCGAAAAGCCGTAGCTGCCTTGCGCTGCGGCTTGGTATCGGTGGGCAAATCGAACATCACAAGTATCCACATGATCCGGTATCCTGACAAAAAGACGGGCGCGGTGCTCATGATCCCAGCCCCGCGAGGGTCAGCGCATCGGGGGGCGTGGGCAGGGCAAGGTTCAGACGCCCGCTTTCGAAGCTCTGCCCAAGGGAAACGGCAAGCTTGCAGATCGCAACGGAAACCGGCGTCAGCCCGTCGCCCAATGGCAGATCAAGGGCGATGAGCCGGGCCAGGGTCTGCTTGGCCTCGGGATCGACCTTCGGCCCGTTTCGCGCAGCCAGAGCACGCACACAGCAGTCAATCAAGGGACGAAACGGCTCCATCAGGTCGTCTGCCAAAGCAAAGGCATTGCCCCTGTTGGAATGGTATAGGCCAATGGTCGGGTGCAGTCCGGCGGCGACAACGGCGCGGGCAGTGGCGGCGCGCAAGACGGTGTAGCCATAGTTCAACAGGGCGTTTACATCAGGCTTGGAGGGATCACGTCTGAAATCTGTTCCCATCATGCGCGGCCAGTAATACCGGGCGGCCTGCGCTTCGGCATTGGTGGTATCGCCGCTTGTGACCTTGCGCCTGAGCATCGCAACGGGGGCATGCGCCTCTCCAATGGCCTCCAGCGCGGCGGCCTGCATGGTGATCTTGCTGATCACGATCTGCTTCCATGCCTGTTTCATGAGCGGCGCCTTGGCGCCCCATTGTGCACGCAGCCGCGCGCCCTGAGCGTGATGGCCATCGAGGGGCAGGAGCACCGACCTTGGCGCATGGTTCGCACCGCATAACACGACAGGCGCGCCGCGATCCGCGAGTTCCGTCAAGACCGAGCATGACCATGTGGTGCCATGGGCGTGGACGATCACCGCCGCGATCTGATCCAGCGGGATGCGTCCGATTTCCTTGCTCCCCTCGCTGACCTTCAAAAAACCCCGGTCACGCGAGAGATGCCGACCATCGGTCGAAATATCAACGATTTGATCCATTGTCACATCCTTCAACCCCTTGGAAGGATGCCATGTTTTTGTGATTCGCGCGACTCCGGGTCAGGCGGGGCGGGCACCTCCATCCCTCAGCCTGCCGATTTCATCAACCGAGACGCGGCGAATACCGGCTTTGATGGGGGGGCGGGCCGCAATCTGGATCCATTTGAAAGGGTCGTTCTTGTCTCCGTTTCGAGAATCTGCGTTGGCTTCATTGTGAGGAACAATGAACAAGCCGTTCTTGATATGCATCTGCTGTACACAGCCAATCACCCTTTGCCCGTCGCGTTCCAGCGCGACCATATCCCCCTTGTGGACGCTGAGCAGACGCTTCGCCGCGGGGTGAGGACGTTTTTGCTGGTCAAGGGTGTGGGCCTCGAATGTGGTGATGACCTGCGGTTCAATCGTTCCATCGGGCAGTTGCCAGATCTCGAAACAATGGTTGCTGCCGCCCTGATAGGCTTTGATCGGCGCTTTCGCGGGAACATTGACGCGCGCCTGTTCCTGCAAGGGTTTCACCACACGGACCCGGCGGGTGCCCTGATAGGGGCCGGGCCTGCGGGCGAATTCGGCCAGCGCGGTCTCGTAATCCTTGCCGGTCTTGCCTGCGGTCGCAATGTGCAATGCCTTGCGCAGCTGGGGATCGCGGATCTGGCCGCTTCGCCCGGCTTCATCAAGCAATTGCGCGGGTTTGACGCCCATCAGACTGATCCTGCTGGCGACATATGTCTGATCAACGATCGCGTAGGCCGTTTCCTGATGAAGCTGCCCGGCGGTGGTGTCGCGCCCCTGTTTGCGCGTCTGGTGGTTAATCCGGCCATGATCGGCGCGATGGCTGACAATCATCTTGTCCAACTGGACCTGAAGATCGCTTCTGAACCCTTCCCAGGGGGGTGGGGTCTCGCGCGCGATGAGTTCGGCGGATTGCCCGGTTTCCTCGCCCTGCGCGGCAGCTTTGCTGATCCGATTAAGCAGACTGCGGTCGGTTGCCGCGATAACGGCGGCGTCAATCGCGTGATGGCGGTGATCGGTGCGGTTCTTCGCTTTGACGGCTTCACGATCCTTGTCGCTCAGCAGTGAGTTCAACCCCCAGTGCCGCCGGAGCATCTCGGTCAGGCGGCCGGGCACCACCCAGACATGTCCGCCTTCGGTATAAAGCGTATCAAGATAGCTGCACGATATGCGGGCCAAATATTGGGTATCGACCAGCGCCCGATCAAGGAAGTCGTTCTCGCCTTCGAACCGCGCCATGGCATCGGGGGCAAAGCGCCAGCGTTTATTGTCGGGCAGGTTTTTCAGGTTGGCCTCGATGGCGTCCCATTTCGATGTCTCGCCCCAGATTTCCCATGGGGTTTTGTTCCCTTTTTCGCGATTGGCTTCGCGCAGACACAGCGTCCGGTTGGCAAAGCTGTCATCAAGCGTGCGCGAATAGGGCAGGATATGATCGACATCGCAGTCCCGGAACACCCGCTCCACGCTTATGGTCTCGCCCGTATAGGGACAACAGCGCGGCCCGATCGCGGGGCCCAAATCCTCCCATAACCGCAACAGCATCCGGTTGCGGCCATTATCAGCGATGCCAAGCTCTTCAAGCTGCGCGCTACGCCGCTTCGCCGCTTCGGTTGTCTCGCGGATGCGCTTCATATCTGCGGATTTTTGCTGCTCGGATTGTTTCAACTCCCGCGCCAGTTCGACCACGATCTGATCGGGCTTGCCATAGGCGTCGATGATCCTGTTCACCAGACGCCGAAGCTGGTTCAGCCCGATATGCACGGTCGGGTTGGTAATGCGGCCATAGCGGGTCACATCGTCATCTTTCGGATCATAACTGCCGGGGATGACATGGCGGTCAAGCACCTCGCCGTAATAAGGCAAAGCTTCGAGGCATTCCCCCGTGCGCTGGTTTGAATGGTGCCAGCCGCAGGCCGCGACAGCATCGGCATAGGTGATGACATCCGCTTGCAGCTTTTCCAAAATCGCTGTGGTCGCGCTCAGGCCCAGCCGGCCATAGCCTTCGGGTAAGGCGGCTTGGGCGGTTTCCTCGGCATGGTCGCGATCAAGCGCGTGGGTG
>PXDM01000295.1 GCA_003565055.1 Paracoccaceae bacterium | reverse complement strand
CGGCGAGCCCCTTGCCACGCCTGCCCTGCGCGCGCTCCGGCCCGAAGGCCGTTTTCTCGCCATCGGCTTTGCCGGGGGCGAAGTGCCGCAGATCCCGGCGAATATCCTGCTTGTGAAGAACCTGACAGTCATCGGGCTTTATTGGGGCGGATATCTGAAATTCGCGCCCGATCAGCTCACCGACTCACTTGCGACGCTGATGGGCTGGTATGCTGACGGCAGGATCACCCCATATCAGAGCCATGTCCTGCCCTTCGCGCAGGCACTCGAAGGGCTCGAGGTTCTGCGCAGTCGGAAATCCACAGGGAAAGTCGTGATTGATCTCACAGCATGAGCATTCCTGCGGCACAGGGCCGCGCGAAGATCAAATCCTGTCTATTTCACTACGGAAATCCTTGAAACCCGCGCGTCTCTGGCCGATATTAACGCCAAGTCTGCGTGAGAAATCACGAGGCACCAAATATGGAGGATCAAATGGCAGAATTTGACACGATGCGCGCGCGCACGACGAGCGCTTCGCGTGCGGCGGAGATCGACAGCGGCCTGCGCGCGCACATGAACAAGGTTTACGGCACCATGTCGGTTGGCATGGTCATCACAGCTGCGGCGGCCTGGGCCATCGCGGGGCTGACGACGACCACTGATCCGGCGCAGGCCGTGGCGCAACTCGGCAATGGCACGATGCTCAACAGCATGGGTTCGGCGATCTACCTGTCGCCGCTGCGTTGGGTGATCATGTTCGCCCCCCTTGCCTTCGTGCTGTTTGGCTGGGGCGCATTGATGCGCCGCGCTTCTGCCGCAGGGGTGCAGCTCGGCTTTTTCGTCTTCGCAACCGCAATCGGTCTGTCGCTGAGCTCGATTTTTCTTGTCTTCACCAGTTTCTCGATCGTGCAGACCTTCTTCGTGACCGCCATCGCTTTCGCGGGGCTCAGCCTCTATGGCTACACGACGAAGAAAGACCTGTCGGGCATGGGAACATTCCTCATCATGGGCGTGATTGGTCTGATCGTTGCGATGATCGTCAATCTGTTCCTGCAAAGCCCGGCAATGATGTTCGCGATCTCGGCCATCGGTATTCTGGTCTTCGCGGGTCTGACAGCGTTTTACACGCAGACCATCAAATCCGAATATGTGGCACATGCTGCGAGCGGCGATCAGGAATGGTTGGATAAAGCGGCGGTTGATGGAGCGCTGTCGCTCTACATCAGCTTCCTCAACATGTTCCAGTTCCTGCTAATGTTCCTCGGCCAGCAAGAATAAGCCGGATCGGACAATCCGAACAAAAGGCGCGCAGACTGCGCGCCTTTTTTATTGGAGACCCGCAGGCAGTAGCTGCTGCCCTTGCCGCGCAGCGTGCCTTTGTCACGCGGCCTGGAAAGCGCGCACCCTACCTTGCCCCCACCGACAAGCTCGCCTAAACCTCAGGAGAATTCGCCCCTGAGCAAAGGCATCACATATGCGCCTGACCCGTTATTTTCTGCCCGTCCTGAAAGAAACCCCAGCCGAAGCGCAGATCGTCAGCCACCGGCTGATGCTGCGCGCAGGGATGATCAAGCAATCCAGCGCCGGGATTTACTCCTGGCTGCCGCTGGGCTTCAAGGTGCTGCGGCGCATTGAGCAGATCGTGCATGAAGAGCAAATCCGCGCAGGCCATATCCCCATGCTCATGCCCACGTTGCAACCCGCAGATCTCTGGCGCGAGTCCGGACGCTATGATGATTACGGGCAGGAAATGCTGCGGATCTCGGACCGCCACGGGCGCGACATGCTCTATGGACCGACAAATGAGGAACTGATCACCGATATCTTCCGCAGCCATGTCGGCAGCTACAAGGACCTGCCGCTGACGCTCTATCATATCCAGTGGAAGTTCCGCGACGAAATCCGCCCGCGTTTCGGCGTGATGCGGGGCCGCGAGTTTCTGATGAAGGACGGCTATAATTTCGACATTGATCAGGACGCGGCGCTGCATGCCTATAACCGCCATCTGGTCAGCTACCTGCGCAGCTATGAGCGCATGGGGCTGCAAGCCATCCCGATGCGGGCCGATGGGGGTCCGATTGGCGGCGATTACACGCATGAGTTTCTTGTCCTCGCCGAAACAGGCGAATCGGAAGTGTTCTATGACAGCGAGATCACGGATCTGAAATTCGGGGATCGTGCCGTCGATTACGATTCTGTCGCGGAATGTCAGGCCGTTCTGGAGGAATTCACCTCACGCTATGCGCGCACAGATGAAACGCATGATCTGAGCGTCTTCGAGGCGCAAGTCCCCGAGGCGCGCCGGCGGTCCGCGCGCGGGATCGAGGTCGGGCAGATCTTCTATTTCGGCACGAAATATTCCGAGGCCATGGGGGCGAGCGTGGTCACGCCCGATGGCGGGCGCGTGCCTGTGCATATGGGCAGCCACGGGATCGGAGTCTCGCGTCTGCTTGGCGCGATTATCGAGGCGAGCCATGATGAAAAGGGCATCATCTGGCCCGAAGGCGTGACTCCGTTTCATTGCGGGATCGTCAATCTCAAGCAAGGCGATGGGGCAGCCGATGCGGCCTGCGACAGCCTCTATGCTGCGCTCACGGCGAATGGGCTTGAGCCACTTTATGATGATCGGAGCGAGCGCGCGGGCGCGAAATTCGCCACGATGGACCTGATCGGGCTGCCCTGGCGCATCACTGTGGGCCCACGGGGCTTGGAGAAAGGTGTTGTGGAACTGACCTCGCGCCGGACAGGCGAGAGTGAGGAAATGACGCCCGAGGCCGCTGTGGCGCGGCTTGTGCAGATTTACGCGGCGCATCGCTGAGACAGCTCGCACGCGCGGGGGCATCGAGCCCCCGCGCGTGCGATGGGCCGCGGGCCCAGACCCGCCCCAAGGGGGCCTTTGCCCCCTTGGGTATCCCCCGCGCATTATCTTTCAGTCAGTTTCAACTCGATCCGGCGGTTGCGGCTGCGCGCTTCAGGCGTATTCGCTGGATCGACAGGGCGGTATTCCCCGAAGCCCGCTGCCGAGAGCCTCTGCGCAGGAAAACCGCGCTCTTCGGTCAGGTAGCGCACAACGGAAAGCGCGCGCGCCTGGCTGAGCGCCCAATTATCCGCAAATGCGCCGCCCGGACCGATCGGCAGGTTGTCGGTATGGCCCTCAACCTGCAGAATCCAGTCGATTTCCGGCGGGATACGGTCTGCCACATCGCTCAGGATCGCCACGACATTGCCGATCTGCGCCCGTCCCTCTGCCGCCAGATCCGCCGAGCCCAGCTCAAACAGCACTTCCGACGAGAACACAAACCGGTCGCCCACGATCTCGACCCCGTCGCGCCCTTCGAGCACGTCGCGCAGCTGGCCGAAAAACTCGGACTGGAAGCGCTCCAGCCGCGCGCGTTCTGCGGCCTCCCGCTCGGCGCGCCGGCGCTCTTCGCTGGCAAGCTGCGCCAGCGCGAGGTTCAGATCCGCCCCGAGGCTCTCGATCCGGGTCTGCGCG
>PXDM01000256.1 GCA_003565055.1 Paracoccaceae bacterium | reverse complement strand
GGGGGCGGCTCTGGGCGGCATGGCGGGGCTTTCTGTGGCGCAGTTGTCAGGACCTTACGCGCGCCGCGCAGGAAAGTTACCCAAAGAGAGGGCGATCACGGGACTTTGACCCCCGGCGCTTTGTAGGTCGAGCGCCGCGCGGCGCAAATCCGGCAGATGGCGCGGCGGGCGATAAATTGCGAATTGACTTGGCGCGGCAGGGCAGTTAAGCGGCGGGCTTGAATTGACACGGCAGGGACCTTCTTTGGAGCGGCGCCTTGCCAGAGGATAAGGAACGGAGCGATGAAACGCACCTATCAGCCCAGCAATCTGGTCCGCAAGCGCCGTCACGGTTTCCGCGCGCGCATGGCGACCAAAGCAGGCCGCAAGATTCTGAACGCGCGTCGTCGTATCGGCCGCAAGAACCTGTCGGCCTGAGGCAGCGGGCCTGCATCCGCAGGCCAGTGGAGTGCCAGATGACACCGCCGGAAGCAGATGTGGCAAGGCCCCCAGCCGACCCCACAGAGGCTTCGGCGGTTTTGTCATGCGCGATGCCTGCGACCCTGACCAAACGCGCCGATTTCCTGCGCGCGGCGCGCGCGCGGCGTGTGCCCTGCCCCGGTTTCCTGCTGCAAGCGCGGCTGCGCGACGCGGATGAGGACGCAGTGGGCGCGCGGATTGGCTATACCTGCTCCAAGAAGATCGGCAATGCCGTGACGCGCAACCGCGCCAAGCGGCGCCTGCGCGCGGCCGCCCGCGCGGTCATGCCGGGGGCGGCGCAGCAAGGCTGGGATTATGTGCTGGTCGGGCGGCCCGGCGCGACGGTCAGCCATGATTTCGCGGCGATCTGCGCGGATCTGGCGCGCGCGCTGCGCAAGCTGCATGGCGGCGCGCGATGAGCCCGATGGCCTGGCTCATATCGCTGCCGATTCGCGCGTATCGGATCGTCTTTAGCCCCTGGGTCGGGCATAATTGCCGCTACCAGCCGACCTGTTCGGCCTATGCGATGGAGGCGCTGCAGCGCCACGGCGCATGGCGCGGCACATGGCTCACGCTGCGCCGGATCGGGCGCTGCCACCCGCTGGGCCGGTCTGGCTATGACCCGGTGCCCGGTGCGGACCCGAAACATGATGCAGAGGTGCGACACGATGCTCGATGACACGGACCTGCCGCTGATCCTGCAAGGCGCGCCCGACACGACCGAATTCCGCAAGCTGCGCAAACGCATCATCCGCGAAACCCGCGCGGTGATCGACCAATACGGCATGGTCGAGCCCGGCGCGCGCTGGCTGGTGTGTCTGTCGGGCGGCAAGGACAGCTACACGCTTCTCGCCGCGCTGATCGAGTTGCAATGGCGCGGGCTGTTGCCCGTGGAACTGCTGGCGTGCAATCTCGATCAGGGTCAGCCGGGTTTTCCCGCGACGGTGCTGCCTGACTTTCTGACGCGGATGCAAGTGCCGCATCGGATCGAATATCAGGACACCTATTCCATCGTCATGGACAAGGTGCCGCAGGGCCGCACCTATTGCGCGCTGTGTTCGCGTCTGCGGCGCGGGAACCTCTACCGGATCGCGCGGGAGGAAGGCTGCAGCGCGGTCGTGCTCGGCCATCACCGCGATGACCTGCTGGAGACGTTTTTCATGAACCTCTTTCACGGAGGGCGGCTCGCGACGATGCCGCCGAAACTTGTGAATGAGGAAGGCGATCTTTTCGTCTACCGCCCGCTCGCCTTCGTCGCCGAGGAAGATTGCGAGCGTTTCGCGCGTGCGATGGATTTCCCGATCATCCCTTGCGATCTCTGCGGCTCTCAGGACGGGTTGCAGCGCATGCAGGTCAAAGCGCTTCTCAACGATTGGGAAAAGCGCAGCCCCGGACGGCGCAATGTGATGTTCCGCGCGTTGATGAATGTGCGCCCCTCGCATCTGCCCGACCCCGCGCTTTTCGACTTTCTGGCGCTGGCCCGCAGTGATGAGACAGCCCCCGCGCGCCCCGATTTGAGCCGCTTGTGATAGCTCATGCGTCCCAAATCGGGGAAAAGCCCTTGACCTTTGGGCGGGGCTTTAGTTGAACCGCCCCGACCCTTGATTGACAGGAAACGGCCTTACGATGGACGAACAGAACCGCAATCTGCTGATGGCCTTCGGCCTGAGCCTCATGGTGCTCGTGGTCTGGATGTATCTGTTCCCGCCGCCCGAACCTGTCCCGCAAGAGGCGTCGGATGTGAGCGAGTTGCCGCTCGCCGAGGGCGCGGAAGCCCAGAGCATGGCCGATGCAGAGGCCGTCAGCGATGAAGAGGACCTGCCGCGCATCACGATCGAGACGCCGCGTGTGATCGGCTCGATCAATCTGCGCGGTGGCCGCATAGACGATCTGGCGCTGCGTGATCGCCGCCAGACGGTCGACCCTGACTCCGATATCGTGCATCTGCTGAATCCTGAGGGCGCGAACAGCGCCTTTTATGCGCTTTACGGCTGGCGGCCTGGGCGTGACATGGGCTGGGACGATGTGCCCGGCGCGAATACTCCCTGGGAGCTTGTCGAAGGCACAACGCTCAGTGTCGGTTCGCCCATCACTCTGGCCTGGACCAACGAGATGGGTCTGCGCTTCACCCAGCGCTATGTGATCGACGACAATTTCATGTTCACGGTGACGCAGGGCGTCGAGAATACAGGCGACGCGACGGCGCGCATGGCCCCATACGGCCTGATTTCGCGCCATGGCGAACCCGATGATCTGGAGAATTTCTTCATCAGCCATGAAGGCTTCATCAAGGTCGCAGATGGACGCCTGTCGGAAGACAGCTACCGCAATGTCCGCGATTTCAACCCGCATGAGCGCGAGAATACCAATGCGCG
This sequence comes from Paracoccaceae bacterium, assembly GCA_003565055.1. Lineage (GTDB taxonomy): Bacteria > Pseudomonadota > Alphaproteobacteria > Rhodobacterales > Rhodobacteraceae > Roseinatronobacter. The sequence continues at coordinate 650 of PXDM01000256.1, read as the reverse complement.
CGTCACCGAGATTGCCGAGAATGGCTGGCTGGCCATTGCTGATAAATACTGGATGGCGGCAGTCGTGCCGATGCCGGGGCAGAGCTTCTCGGGCGTTCAGCGTTATGTCCCCTCGCGCGACGTGTATCAGTCCCGCGCCGATCTGCCGACGCTGGTCGTGGGTCCGGGCGAGAGCGATCAGGTCGAAACCATGCTCTTTGCTGGCGCGAAGGAATGGTCCGTGCTGCGCGCCTATGAGCGCGAGCTGGGCATTGATCGCTTCCTCGACGCCATCGACTGGGGTTGGTTCTTTTTCCTCACAAAACCCATCTTCGCGACGCTTTATTTCATCGAGGGCTTCATCGGGAATATGGGCTGGTCGATCATCGTGCTCACGCTCTTGATCAAGGCCGTGCTTCTGCCGCTGGCGTGGAAGAGCTATGTCAGCATGGCCAAGATGAAAGAGCTGCAACCCGAAATGCTGGCCATCAAGGAACGCGCGGGCGACGACAAGCAGAAGCTCCAGCAGGAGATGATGAAGCTCTACAAGGAGAAGAAGGTGAACCCGGCGGCGGGCTGTCTTCCGATCCTGTTGCAGATCCCGATCTTCTTCTCGCTCTACAAGGTGATTTTCGTCACCATCGACCTGCGCCATGCGCCATGGTTCGGGG